>NZ_JAJCNF010000025.1:0-54897 GCF_020560945.1 Dorea sp. 210702-DFI.3.125 | reverse complement strand
TAGAAACTTATTAACCAAGTAGTCTTGATTGACTACATCATTATTATACTAGGAGGAATTATTATGTTTTCAAGAATTGGAACAAGTGAATTAATCTTAATCTTAGTTATCGCTCTGGTAATCTTTGGGCCTTCCAAATTACCGGAAATTGGAAGAGCAATTGGAACTTCTATCAAAGAATTTAAAAAGAGCATCGGCTCTATCTCTGAAGATTCCGAGAATAATAACAAAAAAGAAAATTAGTCTGTTAAGAAATCTTTTCATCTCCGCAAAGATTTCTTGCAAAGCGTACTATAAAAACGCTCATATCTCATATTGAGGTCTGAGCGTTTTTACTATATCATCTACTATACCTTTTACTGTGCTTTAAATTTCGTACCTACCGGGACTCCTTCGATAATATCATAGAGTGCTGCCGGGTTCTTTCCATTCGTAATAATGGTGTCGATTCCCTGCGAAGTTGCAAGTGCTGCTGCCTGGAGTTTTGTACGCATTCCTCCTGTTCCGCGTCTGGATCCCGCACCTCCGGCAAGCTTGTACACTTCGTCGTCAATCTTATCAATCTCTTCAATCAGCTTTGCATCTGGATGAAGTCTTGGATCACAATTGTAGAATCCATCAATATCTGAAAAAATCACTAATTTGCTTGCGCGGCACAGAACCGCTACTACAGAAGACAGCATATCGTTGTCTCCAAAAAGTCGGTCATTAGATTCAATCTCCGTATAGCTTACAGAGTCATTTTCATTTACAATTGGAATGGCTCCCATCTCTAAAAGTGCGTCAAATGTATTGATCAGATTGTCTTTTTTCTCTTCCTGTTCAATATCTTCAGCATTCAGAAGAATCTGACCGATCGTCTTATCGTAATCTCCGAAGAACTTATCATACAGGAACATGATACTGCACTGTCCAACTGCTGCGGCTGCCTGTTTGTGGCGCATACTTGTCGGCTGAGTCTTCATTTTTAATTTATTTCTTCCAACTGCAATTGCACCGGAAGATACAAGGATCACTTCATATCCCATATTCTGGATATCTGACAGCACACATGCCAGTCTGTCAAAACAACGAAGGTCACTCTTTCCAAGCTCATTTGTAAGTGTTGATGTACCCACTTTAACAACAATTCTGTTCTGATAAGGTTTCATAATAAAAATCCTCGCTCTCTCTTGCATTTCATCTGCGTTTAGTTTACCATAGAGCTACAGATTACAAAAGCGTATCTTTCTCATATGTATCATGAGTTTTTCTCATGTATTGATATTTATACAAGATTAGTCAAAACACTGTATAATGCGCGTCCATGAAGCAGATTCTCGAAGGCACGCTCACGCTACAGCAAATCTATACTTCGCGACGCATCATTATGATAAAGATACCGTCCTGACTTTTTCAAATTGAAAGGAACCCATATGGACGTCAACATACAAAAATACCAGGCCTTTCTTAAGGCTGTTGAATATGGCAGTTTCACAAAAGCTGCCGAAGCACTCTCCTACTCCCAGTCCGGGATCAGCCGGATGATTGGAGATCTGGAACAGGAATGGAATATTATTCTTCTGGAACGCGGCAGGGGTGGTGTCCGTCTGACTTCTGATGGACTGAGACTTCTTCCTTACGCGCAGAATGTCTGCGCCGAATACAAAAAGCTGCAGATGCAGGTGGATGAGCTCCATGGCCTGCAGTCTGGTCTGATTCGAATTGGTACATTTTCCAGTGTTGCCACACATTGGCTGCCGAATATAATCCAACAGTTTCAGAAAGATTTTCCGAATATTGATTTTGAACTTCTACTCGGTGATTACGCCGAAATTGAAAATTGGATTGTTTCCGGCCGGGTGGACTGTGGATTTTTACGCCTCCCGACAATAAATCCTGAACTGGAAACTATTTTTTTAGAAGCTGACCCGCTGATGGCTGTTATACCTGAAGATCATCCACTGGCAGACTGTAAAAAATTCCCGGTTCAAGAACTAGTATCTGCTCCATTTCTCCTTCTTTCCAGAGGAGCCAATTCTGATGCCACAGACATCTTTAGTAATTGTGGGTTGAATCCGAAGGTACATATTATGACATGGGATGATTACGCAATTATGTCCATGGTCGAAAAGGGGCTTGGCATCAGTGTGCTTCCACAACTGATTCTGCAACGAATCCCTTATCACATTCTTACAAAGGAATTAGATGTTCCGGCTTACCGCCGTGTAGGGCTGGCTCTTAGAAGCAAGAAAACCGCTTCCCTTGCGGTAAAGCGGTTTCTCGAATATCTGCAGTACAGATAATTATTTTTCCATATTTTTAAAGCTGATAAAATGATAACTCTCTAAAATCTGAAAATATTTCACAATTCTTGGATACAGCGGCTCTGCTGCTTCTCCAAAATGTTCTTTCTGAAGGGCGGCCAGTTCCATCACTGTCCGCTCCCCGTCGATCAACGGCCACAGATAACTTCCCTGCACATCCAGATGAACTTTCGTCGTCTGTGGTCTGCGGAAATATGTCTGTGCGATCCGATTGAAAAAGCCTTCATTCTTCACTTCTAATACAACCCGTTCCCGACGGTCTATATGCCAGCCGAGTTTTTCCGGTCTCACCGGAATCAGGTCAAGATAATTGATCTGCTGCTTATTTTTCTTATTCTTTTTCATTATTTCTCTTTACTCTTTTTCCAAAGAGAGAATTTCAGAAGGCATAAGATCATGATAACCATCAGTACAACTCCACCGATGTTACCAAAGTTTACACTTTCCCCGATACTTACGTTAATTCCAAATACTGCGAAGATTGCAAGCAGGATTCCTACAAGTCCTTCTCCTGCGATCATACCTGCACAATACAGTGTTCCGTCTGTTGTCTGCTTTGTCTTTGTCTCCTCGTCAACATTTTTACGACGATCCATGAACATACGAACAACACCACCGATCATGATGGATGCATTCAGGTAGATTGGAAGATAAAGACCGATTGCAAATGGCATAACCGGTACTCTTAAGATCTCAAGTGCAATTGCTAAGAATACTCCGATAAATACCAGGTTCCATGGAAGGTTTCCACCCATGATTCCCTCTACGATCATCTTCATCAGTGTTGCCTGTGGTGCAGGTACTTCTGCTCCACCGTATCCCCAGGCTGCATTCAGAAGATACAGAACTCCACCAATTGCAAGGCCGGATACAACAACTCCGATAATTTCACCCATCTGCTGTTTCTTAGGTGTTGCACCAAGCAGGTATCCTGTCTTCAGATCCTGTGATGTATCACCGGCGATAGCTGCTACGATACAGATAACTGATCCGATTGCAATAGCTGCTGTCATACCGTCGATTCCTGTCTTACCGCTTGCTTTGATTGACATTGTAGCAATCAGAAGTGTAGCGATAGCCATACCGGAAACCGGGTTGTTAGAACTTCCCACAAGACCTACCATACGGGAGGATACAGTTGCAAAGAAGAAACCAAATACTACGATAATTGCTGCTCCAAGTAATGTTACCGGAATTGCAGGCACTACCCAGATGATAAGAATCATAGCTACGATTCCGAACAGGATCATCTGCATTGGAAGATCCTGAGCTGTACGAGCTGTATTGGTATTCTTTCCACCTTTCATGCTCTTAATAGAGTCACGGAATGTTGTAATGATCAGTGGCAGAGATTTGATCAGGGAGATCATTCCTCCTGTAGCGATTGCTCCTGCACCGATATATTTTACATATGTACTCCAGATTTTTGCTGCTCCGCCAGCTGCATAAAGATCAGCAATTGTTTTTCCTACATCTGCCGGATAAAGCCATGTATCTGGTCCGAACAGACAAATCAGAGGAATGATTACCATCCAGCCGATTATAGATCCTACAAACATGTAGGAAGCGATCTGTGGTCCTACGATATAACCAACACCGATAAGTGCCGGATATACTTCCATACCAATCTCACCTTTGAATGACTTAAATGCAAATGATACGTCAGACGGAAGTACTTTCAGTCCGTCTACAACGAATTTAAATGCTGCCGCAAGTCCCATACCGGAGAATACTGTTGAAGCATTGGCTCCTCCTTCTTCTCCTGCCAGAAGTACGTCTGCACAAGCAGTTCCCTCTGGGTAAAGCAGTGTCTCATGCTCTTTTACGATCAGCGCATTACGAAGTGGTACCATGAAGAGTACTCCAAGGACTCCACCACAAAGTGCGATCAGTGTAATCTCTACAAGACTTGGCATATCGCACAGGCCCTCTTCTGCCCAAAGGAACAGAGCCGGCATTGTAAAGATGGCTCCTGCTGCCAGAGACTCTCCGGCGGAACCGATTGTCTGAACCATGTTGCTTTCCAGAATGGAATTACGCTTCATGATCACGCGGATCACTCCCATAGAGATAACTGCTGCCGGAATAGACGCAGATACAGTCATACCTACACGAAGTCCTAAATATGCGTTTGCTGCACCAAAAATTACAGCCAGAAGCATTCCCATTACAATGGAAGTTACCGTAAGCTCCGGCATAACCCTATCGGCCGGGATATACGGTTTAAACTCATTCTTTTCGTTCATTTCCCTCTCACCTTTCTTCTTGAGTTTACACGCCCTTCCATGAACGTGCTTTCTTTATTATACCTAAATAATGCATATAACTCAAGCTTATATTACACTTCTACTTGTGCAATTTTATACATATATTAGTATAATTTTCCAATTATTCTATTAAAAGTGCAAAAAAAGCACCGATGAATCATATGTTATCTGATTAATCAGTGCTTTCTTGTTAATTGTCTAATGACATTAATCATTGATTGATGTATTTTATTCTTTCGTTATATTTATTTTCAATCTCCGATAGATTCATTTTATTCTTAATTATCTGTTTTCTGGATACAGTTATCTACCAGCCAGTCTTTTACCAGATCTGTGAGCATTGCTTCTTTTAAAGTATCTTTTGAATATGCCTCTTCCATGGCGTCACCATCTTCGAATCCATATGTCTTAGCATACTCTTTTAACATCTTCTTATATGTCTTGTCATCTAATTTAATCTTCTCTTTGTCTGCAATAGCCTCAGCAATCATGGTCTGCTTCTCAGACTCCTGAGCTGCCTCTTCCACTTTCTGCTCAAAACTCTCTACTGTATACTGACCAGAAGATGTAATGTAAGTCTCATAATCAGTTCCCTGACTCTCTGCGTAAGACTTGTAAGAATCAATCAGAGAATTCTTCATCTCGTCAATCTTCTCCTGCTGTTTCTTAGAGTACTTCTGAACAGTTGTGTTATCTACGACTGCCTGCCATGCCTCTGATTTCAAAGTACTATCATAGTCTTCCTGCTTCTGATCTTCCAGTGTCTTTTTGATCTCTTTCTTATATTCTTTTACAGTCTTAGAACTTTTAGAATTATTCGCAACCCACTCGTCTGTCAGTTCCGGTACATTCTGCTCTGAGATAGAATTTACAGTAATCGTAAACTGACATGCTTTTCCTGCAAGATCTGTTGACTTATAATCGTCTGGGAATTTTCCGTCCCATACAAACGTCTCTCCCACATTATGTCCGATAATGCTGTCTTCAAATCCATCGATCATCTTTCCAGAACCCAGTTCCAGTGAATAGCTATCAGAAGAGCCTCCGTCAAATGCTTCTCCATCAATGGTTCCTGCAAATGCGATATCTACAGTATCTCCCTTCTGTGCTGCGCGGTCTGTCACTTCTGTTGTCGTTGCAGAGCTTGTAAGCTGAGACTGAATATACTGTTCTACATCGTCATCTGTCACTTTTTCCGGTTTAGCTACTGCGCTTACTTCTACGCCTTTATACTGTGTGATTTTCAGATTGTCTGTCTCTAATCCTTTACTTGCCTGGCATCCCACAAGAATCATGGAAGCTGCAAGTGTTGCACAGAAAAGTGCTGCTAATCTCTTCTTCATCTTCTTACCCCTTTAAAACTTCGTTTTATAATTTAAAATTACTTTTCACGCTCGAAAAAACGCTACTTCTAGTTATAACACATTTCCCAAATGTTGCAAATACTTTTCACATATATTTCATAATTGCACGCGCAGTAACTGACGTTTTTCCTTGCACTTCCACTTAAAGAATGATACAATGGGATTTGTGTAAATGACATTAGATAAATATAGGAGGGTTACTCGTGAGTACATTATCGATTGTTTTACTGGTAATTTTAGTCGTACTGATAATCGCTTGTGTTGTGCTGTATTTTCTGGGTAAGAAAGCCGAAAAAAAACAGGCTGAACAGCAGGAGCAGTTAGATGCTGTTGCACAGACAGTATCTATGCTGATCATCGATAAGGGCAAGATGAAGTTAAAGGATTCTGGTCTTCCACAGATTGTCATCGACAATACTCCAAAGTATCTCCGCCGTTCTAAAGTTCCGGTTGTCAAGGCGAAAGTCGGACCGAGAATTATGACACTGATGTGTGATGCTCAGATTTATCCGCTCATTCCTGTTAAAAAAGAAGTAAAAGCAACAGTAAGCGGTATCTACATTACCGGCGTTAAGGGCGTGCGTGGTGCACTGGAGACACCAGAGAAGAAAAAAGGATTTTTTGCCAGATTTAAAAAAGATAAAAAATAAAGCATAGAAAATAAAATCCAAAAAAAGAGGCTGTTTTTCACAGCCCCTTTTTTATACTCATTTTTTTATCCTTCTTATTCATTCGCTTCTATCAGAATGCGGATATCGCAGTCTGCGGCCTTGTCTCCATTAATATCCAGAGAATATCTGACCTGAAGTTCGATGCGCTCCTCTTCAATCTGTATATCCATACCTTTCGTATATGTGCCAAGAAGCAGATCTCCGTATGGAGTCTGATATGGAGTCACATTAATCTTATCGGTCTCAAATACCATATGCGAATTAGTAATTCCGCTTTTTGTAATATCTAAAAGCTTTCCTTCATCAATTTTAATCCGATTCTTGATCGTCCCCGGAATTCCCTCTACGACCTCATCATAAACTATGTAATGTTTCCCATTTTTCAGATAATAGGTGGCAGGAGTTGTCACCTCTATGGAGTTTGCCTCATTACTATTCTCCTCCTGCACCATCATCACACTGTCATCATAATGAAGTCCGGATATTGTAACTAATACATTTTTCGTCATAAATCTTTATCTTTCCTCATTCTCGAAGTCCGGCGGACATCATCACTTCTATTCCTGCCGGCTTTACAGAGAAAGCTTCTTGGAAATCTCGTACTGATATTCAGGGATTCCTTTCTGCATTCCAAGTGCTTCCTCAATATCAAAATCTACATATTCACCGTGTCTGTAACCTACGATACGGTTTGTCTTTCCTTCTAAGAGAAGATCTACTGCCATGGATCCCATGATAGATGCATATACACGGTCTTTACATGTCGGGCTTCCACCACGCTGCATATGTCCGAGGATAGTTGCTCTTGTCTCCATGCCCGTTCTTTCTTCGATTGTCTTTGCAAGATTCACAGAATCACCAACACCTTCTGCATTGATGATAATGTAGTTCTTCTTACCTCTTTTTTTAGACTCTTTTATATCATCGATAATATCATCAATATCATATCCTTCTTCCTCAGGAAGGAGAATACGTTCAGCTCCATTTGCAATACCGCACCACAGAGCCAGGTATCCTGCATCACGTCCCATAACTTCAATAATAGAACATCTGCTGTGTGAAGTAGATGTATCACGGACTTTATCAATTGCCTCCATAGCTGTATTTACCGCTGTGTCAAATCCGATCGTATACTCTGTACAATCAATATCAAGATCGATGGTTCCCGGAACTCCAATCGTATTCACTCCAAGATATGCAAGTTTCTGCGCTCCACGGAAAGATCCGTCTCCTCCAATTACTACCAGACCGTCAATTCCATACTTTTTACAGATAGCTGCTGCTTTCTGCTGACCTTCTTCTGTAATCATCTCTTTACAACGGGCCGTCTGAAGAATTGTGCCTCCACGCTGAATAATGTCTGATACATCTCCTGCGTCCAGATCGATGATTTCCTCATTGAGAAGTCCCTTATAACCTTTTCTGATGCCTCGTACTTTCACACCTTTTCCAAGTGCAGTTCTGACAACAGCACGAATTGCCGCGTTCATTCCCGGAGCATCTCCTCCACTTGTCAATACACCTATTGTACGAATGATTCTTTCTGCCATGATTCTTCTCCTCCATCGTAGAGTTGCTTTTCACCTCTTTGATCAGCAACATATTTATTTCGTTATTTATTTAACCCTTCACGCTACATTGTATATGAATTGCCTTAGCTTTTCAATGGTTTTTCCACCACTTTTACGCAAGATTCACCAAAATAATTCATAAGCCTGCTTAGTAATCCAGGTTCTATATTCACATTTCGGTTAGATGGAAGGCGTTTTACCGCCCGCTCTGCCTTACAATATACTATCACTTCATCATTTCCATCGGAAGATGCAAGCATATCATATAGCATCTTCTCTCCCTGAAGAAATGT
Organism: Dorea sp. 210702-DFI.3.125; assembly: GCF_020560945.1. Classification (NCBI taxonomy): domain Bacteria; kingdom Bacillati; phylum Bacillota; class Clostridia; order Lachnospirales; family Lachnospiraceae; genus Dorea; species Dorea sp. 210702-DFI.3.125. The sequence goes on along the minus strand of NZ_JAJCNF010000025.1, from coordinate 46,425 downwards.
TTCTTTATCCGGATACTGGATCCAGAGTTCCTGTTTCTTCTGTCCAAATGGAATGACTTTCTCACAGATCAGTTTGCTGGAGGCTTCATCCTCTTCTGACACCCGTCCCTTAACAAAGACAACATTTTCCTCTTCCAGATATTGATGATAGCGCTCATAATCTCTTGGAAATACAACGACTTCTACTGATCCCATAATATCTTCGATCGTCAGGAAACACATGGTCTTATTATTCTTCGTGTATTTGATTGTCTTGCTCGCAATGATTCCTCCAATGATCTCTGTTGCGCCATCACTGACTCTTGAAAATCCCAATTCCTCATCAAACTGGAAATCCTGTGTCGTTTTGGAAATGCCTTTTCTCCACTGCTCCTCGTACTCTTCCATCGGATGTCCGCTTAAGTAGATTCCAAGCACTTCTTTTTCGAAAGCAAGTTTCGTAGACTTCTCGTATTCACCTACATTTGGCAGTGGAATATCGAACTCGGATTTCTGTTCTTCTCCTACAATGTCAAAAAGAGACATCTGACCTGTCATGGAATTTTTCTTCTCCCGGTTCACCTGGTCGAGAATCTGTACATAGATGACCATGAATTGCTTTCTTGTTCCTCCAAGTTCGTCAAATGCACCGGATTTGATAAAGTTCTCAATCGTTCTCTTATTGATATCTTTTCCTGACATCCGCTCAATGAAATCTTTCAGATTCTTAAACTCTCCGTTTACTTTCCGCTCTGCAACGATTTCTTTGATGACTGGTCTGCCGATGCTCTTGATCGCTGCCAGTCCGTACCGGATACTTCCGTTATCTGCAGAAAAGCTGCTGTAACCATGGTTAATGTCCGGCGGCAGAATCTTGATCCCCATCTGGCGGCAACTGTAAATGTACTCGGCTACCTTTCCTGGATTATCAATGACTGAGGTCATAAGAGCTGCCATATACTCTACTGGATAATAATATTTGAGCCATGCTGTCTGATAAGAAACGACCGCATATGCTGCCGCATGGGATTTGTTAAACGCATACTTGGCGAAATCTGTCATTTCATCATAAATCTTATTGGCAGTCTTCTCGTCAATACCATTTGCAATACAGCCTGGTACCCCTTCCTCCGGATTTCCGTACACAAAATTCTGGCGTTCCTTTGCCATGACATCGGCTTTCTTCTTAGACATAGCGCGGCGCACAAGGTCGCTTCGTCCAAGGGTATATCCTGCCAGATCACGCACAATCTGCATCACCTGCTCCTGATAGACGATACAGCCATAAGTTGGCGACAGGATCGGCTCTAGCTGTGGGCAGTCATAGGTGATCAGCTCCGGATGTTCTTTTCCTTTAATATACTGAGGGATAAAATCCATCGGCCCCGGACGATACAGGGAAATTCCGGCGATAATATCTTCCAGGCTCTGCGGTTTCAGCTCTTTCATAAAGTTCTTCATTCCTGCACTCTCTAACTGGAACACACCGTCTGTCTTTCCCGTTCCAATAGAATCCAGTACTGCTTTATCGTCAAAATTAATCTTGTTAATGTTGATCTCTTTTCCGGAACTGTAGCTTGCAAGCTTCTCTGCATCCCGGATTACCGTCAAGGTGCGAAGCCCCAGAAAGTCCATTTTCAAAAGTCCCAGCTCTTCCAGCGTGGTCGCTACGAACTGAGTCGTTACAGATCCATCTGATCCAAGTGACAGCGGCACATATTCTTCTACCGGCTTCTGGCTGATAACAACTCCGGCTGCATGCATGGAAGTATGTCTTGGAAGTCCTTCCAGACGCATGGACATGTCAATCAGTTCTTTTACCTGTGGGTCTTCCTCATAGGACTTGCGAAGTTCTGAGCTGGTCTTGAGTGCCTTATCCAAAGTAATATTCAGCTCCTTCGGAATAAGCTTCGCTATATTATCTACAAATGCATACGGCAGATCCATCACACGTCCTACATCCCGAATCACACCTCTGGCAGCCAGTGTACCAAATGTGACGATCTGAACGACTCGGTCTGCGCCGTACTTTCTTCCTACATAGTCGATCACTTCCTGACGCCTCTCGTAACAGAAATCCACGTCAATATCGGGCATGGACACACGCTCCGGATTCAGGAAACGTTCGAACAGAAGCTGGTATTTAATCGGGTCAATACTTGTAATCTCCAGACAATACGCCACAATACTTCCGGCACCGGAACCACGTCCCGGTCCGACCATAATCTTCTGTGACCTTGCATAGTGAATGAAATCCCACACAATCAGGAAATAATCGACATAGCCCATCTTGTGAATAACTGACAGTTCATAGTCCAGTCTGTCTTTCAAATCCTGTGAAGGATTCGAGTAACGTCTTTCCAGCCCTTCGTAACACAATTTGTTCAAATATTCCCAGGAGGAAAGTCCATCCGGAACATCGTATTTTGGAAGTTTGGTCACACCAAATTCGATTTCCACGTCACAACGGTCTGCAATCTTCTGTGTGTTCTCAAGAGCCTGCAATGCATATGGGAACAGCTTCTTCATTTCCTCTTCTGACTTGATATAATACTGTCCGCCCTCATAGCGCATACGATCCTCGTCTGCCAGCTTCTTACCTGTCTGGATACAGAGCAGAATATCGTGTGCCCGCGCATCTTCTGCATAAGTATAATGTATATCGTTCGTTGCTACCAGTTCAATTCCCGTCTCCTGTGACATGCGCATCAATGCCTGATTGACCGTCTGCTGCTCCGGAATTCCATGATCCTGCAACTCCAGGAAAAAATTCCCTTTTCCAAATATTTCCTCATACCTAAGAGCTGCTGCTCTTCCTTCACTGTACATGCCTCTTGTGATATTTTTCTGAACCTCACCTGCCAGGCACGCGCTAAGCGCAATGATTCCTTCGTGAAATTCCCTCAAAAGTTCCAGATCCACACGTGGTTTATAATAATATCCTTCTGTGTAACCACGGGATACAATTTTCATCAAATTGTGGTATCCTTCATCATTTTCTGCCAGGAGAACCAGATGATAATATCTGTCATCTCCGCTTCCTACAGCCTCTTTGTCAAACCTGGATCCTGGTGCCACATAGACTTCACAGCCAAGAATCGGCCTGATTCCCTGAGCACGGGCAGCACGGTAAAAGTCGATCACGCCGAACATACAGCCATGATCAGTAATTGCCACGCTGTTCATTCCAAGCTCTTTGACCCGCGCCACACACTCTTTAATTTTATTGGATCCGTCCAGCAGACTGTACTCTGTATGAACATGTAAATGTGCAAAGCTCATATATTTTTCTCCCTTATTTTCCTTATCTTCGCATGTAATAAAGAATGTGCCTCGGCACATTCTTGCTGCTCTGATACAGATAGAAAAGAAAGCGCTGACAGACTTTTTCGCCCGCCAACGCTAATATTCTCATCAATACTTCATTCTCTCTTCTGATCTTAGCCGTTAATCATATAGGAAATCAGCCTGTCGATGTCTTCTTTTTCATGTGCGACGATTTCCATTTCCGGAATCTCTCCATTTGAAAAGATGGTCGCGAGTGATACATACTGGGATAATTTTGATTTCAAATTCAGTCTGTCTCCCTCACCAGTAACAAGCTCAACTTTTCCTTTACAACCGTCAATTGCTTTAAAAAATCCTTCAATATCTGTAATATTCTGTACTTTCATGCGCTCGCGCTCCTTTCAAAATTTATCACGCCCCCATTATACCTTATTTGTGCAGAAATTCAATAGATTTTTCTGTAATAATGACTTTGTTTTCCTTTAAAAGACGTCCTACTGCACGTTTAAATGCATTTTTGCTCAGTCCCAGTTCATTTTTAATTTTTTCCGGATCTGCCTTGTCTGTAAATGGCAGTTTTCCCCCGTGCTCTTCCATCCGTTTTACGATCAGCTCTGCATCTGCATCCATCTGGATAAATGCTTTCTCACGCACACTTAAGTCCAGCTTTCCATCTTCACGTACCTTTATAACTCTTGCATGGACTTTATCCCCAACCTGAAGATGTCCGCCGTACGCTTCACGCTTCGGGATCAGTGCAGAATACTTATTGTCTACTGCTACAAAAACTCCAAAGTTATCGCTTCTCTCATAGACGATTCCTTCTACATGATCGTCTTTCTTATACGGAGAGTCTGTCTCTAATTTTTCATAAACCTTCATAGTCGCACATAATCTCTCGGACTTGTCCACATAAAGCGCAACCAGCACCTGATCTCCTTTTTTCACCTTAGCAGTCTGCTCTTTGAATGGAAGTAGCAGGTCTTTCGGCAGTCCCCAGTCGAGAAATGCTCCAATCTTTCCGGTATCTTTCACTGTCAGAACAGCCAGTTCACCCAATGTGATCTTTGGTTCTGCTGTTGTTGCAATCAATCTGTCGCTGGAATCCTTGTAAAGAAATACTTCCACCGGATCTCCAATCTCAATTTCTTTTGGTACTTCTTTCTTTGGAAGCAGTACACGTTCCTCGCTTGTTCCAAGATATATTCCAAAATCAACTGTCTTTACAACTGTCAGCATTCTTCGTTTTCCGAGTTCTTCGATTAACTTCATCTGTCTTATCCTTTCTCTCTCTACAATCATCTATCATCAGCCCATTTTATGTAAATGCCCTTACACCCATGCAAATTCTACTGCTGCATACAATTCTCCTTCTGTCGTACACAGTTCCACAACTGTCCGGCCATCTCTGTCACCTGTCCTGGGAACAATCATATCCCCCAGCACTGCTGATTTCTTATATTCCACCCGCACCTGACGGATCACTCTCTCTTGATTCAACATTTCCATAGCCATCTGTACATACTGGCAATTATTTACATGTTCATTCGTATCAATATGGTATCTGCGCACCGGAAACGGCTCCAGACTCATACATTCTTCCGGCAGTGCAATTTTTCTGGATTCATAGTCCATCTCCAGCGGTTCACACTGTCCATAGGCATCCAGTTCTTCCTGATCTGGTCTTACCGGACGCCCCTTTTCCACATCCATATATACCCAGACTGACTGTGCGTACGCAGCCTTTTCTCCATTCTCATCTGTCATACAGAAGTTGCGCTCTGCAAGCATTCCCTTGAACTTTGAAGCCCATGTGCTGACCTGGATCTTATCATTCATTTTCGGATAATGATCGATCACGATCTGCCAGTAAGTCAGAATCCACGCTTTTTTCTTTTTTGAAAGTACGTCCAGACCGACTCCGATATCTTCTGACTGAAATGTACTGCAATCTTGAAAATAATTGATGATCGATGGAACTGTAATCTTTCTTGTGTGGTCGATCTCGCTGAAGCGGACGCGGCCGTCAATCATATATTTATACTCCTTCTTTGGCACTTGCAACGTAACTCCTTTCCACTGTAATGACACACTGATATCTTGGATCTACAATCTGTAAAACTCCCATAATCGCAGACCGGATATGATCCTGTTTTTTCTGATCATATTCAAATGGTACGACCAGATCAAAAATCAGATTGATCTGATCCGTTCCGGGAACCATTCGAAAGTCATGGATACTAAGCTTAGGATCCATCGCCCGCAGCACCTTCTCGACTTTCTCCTTTGCCTCCAGCACATGCTTGTCTTTTGTCTCTACAGGATCCATATGTATTACGAGCATAACCCCAAGCTGTTCTAATGCTTCTCGCTCCACCCGGTCGATAATCTCATGGGATGTCTCAATGTTCACATCATTCGGGACCTCCGCATGAATGGATGCCATGCTCCTTCCTGGTCCGTAATTATGTACGATCAAATCATGGCTTCCAAGAATCCCGTCATATTTCTCCACAAAATCACTGATCTGCTTATAGACCTGTGGGTCTACCGGTGCCCCGATCAATGGCTCCAGCGTATCTTTTGCGATTCCGATACCGGCCCACATAACGACTAACGATACACCAAGTCCTACATATCCGTCAATATTAATTCCTGTAAAATAAAAAAATAATACTGAAGCGATAGTCGCCCCCGTTGTAATCACATCTCCCATGGAATCTGCTGCAGTCGCCATCATGACCTGGGAATTGATACGTTTTCCAAGATTTTTATTAAACACTCCCATCCACAGCTTCACTGCCACTGACAGAAATAATATGAGCATAGATACCGCCTGAAAATGTAACTCTTCCGGTTCCCTGATCTTCGCAATAGCGCTTTTAAAAAATGTGAATCCAACTTCCATTACAAGAAAGGCCACGATCAGCGCCGCAATATATTCAATTCTTCCATGTCCGAACGGGTGCTCCTTATCTGCCGGTTTTCCTGCCATCTTCACACCGATCAGACTGATGATTGAAGAACCTGCATCAGACAGGTTGTTAAATGCATCTGCCATAACAGAAATACTGTGAAGCAGATAGCCAATCAGCCATTTTGCCGCAAATAGCAATATATTACAAAAGATGCCTGTCACGCTTGCCAGCACTCCATATGCTGTACGCACAGACACCTTACTCGTATTCTCATAATCTTTTACAAAATGTCGTACAAGAAACTCTGTCATCTCATACTCTCCTAATCTCCGAAGAAAAACCATTTCATCTTAAGTTCTTTATTATCCGTAAGCAGTTGATATTCCTCATCGGTAAGCACCCCTTTAAGGTCTTCTTTCCCTTCATCACTCACCACCGCACAAGTCTTGTCCAGAAAACAGAGATTTGGATATAACACACACCACCAGTTATGTCCGGCCGCCTCACCCAATGTGATCCTCAGCGCCTCATACTCGCCTTGTGGAAATGTCATATCTCCGTATTTTTTTTCTGGGAAGCAGCACTTCGTCACGTGCGCATCTGCCTGATAATCCATGCCTTCCTGCTCAAGCACCTCGTCAGCCACCAGGATCAGATCATTTAAGTGAGACTCTGCCCATTTCTTCGTTGCCTGTGCAGAATTTTTATGAATGCCTGGATTCATCTGCTCCGCCTGATCCATTGTCACTGCGTGATCCATCTGGTTTGTGGTACCTGGCATCTCAGATGTCATATAGGCAATCACTGCGTCCCGGACTTTTAGCTTCACCCGCTGGTCTTTTTCACTGTCACTGTTGGCCAGCACATGAAAACGAAAGACTTCATCTGCAATCCCCCGCTGCGTCTCGCAGATTTTCTTATCCACCAAAGCCACGCGCCATGCAGTAAAACTCCACATCCATCCAACTGCTATACAAATACCAAGTATACCACAAATCAGATTCTTTGTCCCGATTTTATTTCTCAACAGATCCCATAACTTTCGCATATCTATGTACCTCCTGCAATCACTCAAACATTTAAATTGAATTTATACAGAAAGTATGGACAGATATCCGTAGATTATACAGGTATCTGCTAATTATTCTTCGTTCTAATCTTGTCCGTCACCGCAGATACCTGATTATCAATATGCTGACATGTAACTGCTGTTGCTTCTACTTTTTCTCTTCTCTTGATATGGTACACGATCTCTTCGTGTTCCTGGGTCAATTGCTCGTGCACATCTGGGTTCTTCAAATATTCTACACGGTAGCGGTACATCTGTTCTCTTAATTTATTCAGCAGATGGATCAGTTTCTGATTATCCGTTGCCATATAGATCACATCATGGAATCGCACATCTGCCTCTGCTACCTCTGTGATGTCTTTACTTCTTTTCAGGACTTTTTTAAAATTCTCTCCGGCCTGTTCCAATTCTTCCAACTCTTCCTGAGTGATTTTCTCACATGCGAGCTGCACTGCCAGTTCTTCCAGTGCTTTTCTGACTTCCAGCACATCTCGCAGACTTTTCTCCGTAATGTCCGCCACTTCCGCACCTTTTCTCGGAATCATAATGACCAAACCTTCCAACTCCAGCTTACGGATTGCCTCACGGATCGGGGTACGGCTCACGCCCAGTTTATTTGCAAGCTGGATTTCCATCAATCTTTCACCCGGTTTAAACTCTCCTCGAAGGATTGCCTGTCTGAGTGTATTGAATACCACATCCCTGAGCGGAAGGTATTCATTTTCATTGACTTTCAAATTTTGCTCCATGCTTTCTACTTCCTCCTTGCCTGGTGTATACTCGTTACATATACCTGTTTTGCCAGTTTCTGTTCCTTTATCTTCTGTGCCGCACATCTCGCTGACTGTCTGTCTTCAAATAAGCCAAATACGGTCGGACCACTTCCGCTCATCATAGCGTTCATGGCTCCGCCTTCTTTCATGACATTTTTAATCTGTTCAATGACCGGATAGACAGGAATCGTCACCTGCTCCAGTACATTTCCCATACACTCTGCCACCTTATGGATATTCTTTCTCGCAAGTCCGTTTAAAATACCATCGATATCCGGGTGTTCTGTAATTTCCAATGCATCCAGTTTTTCATAGACCATCTTCGTCGATACACTGATCGGTGGTTTTGCCAGCAACACAAAACACTTTGGACAGGCCAAAAGAGGTGTCAGCTTCTCACCGATTCCCTCTGCCAGAACTGTCCCACGCATCAGACAGTATGGTACATCTGCGCCAAGCTTTCCCCCCCGTTCTTCAAGCTCAGTCATGCTAAGCCCCAGTTCGAACATCTTATTGACTCCAAAAAGAACTGCTGCCGCATCTGCGCTTCCGCCGGCCATACCTGCTGATACCGGAATTTTCTTGTCCATGGAAATGTGCACTCCTTCGGTAATGTTAAACTCATCGATCAGCATCTTTGCTGCCCGGCATGCAAGATTATTCTCATCTACCGGAAGATAAAAAAGATTCGTCTCTGCCTTTACTCCCGGCTGCTTTGTCTTCGTTATCACGATCTGATCATACAGATATACTGTCTGCATAACCATACGGACATCGTGATATCCGTTCTCCCTGCGGCCAAGCACATCCAATCCAAGATTGATCTTTCCAAGTGCCTTTAATTCCATCTTATCCATAACTTTTTCTCCTCGTATCCAGCCCCGTCTTGTATACAATATACCTACAGTATACTGGCATTTTCCTTAAAAATCAATAGTTTGTCGCCACATTTCAACTGTTCCGACTCCATATGATTGATGTCCATAATCCCTTCCTTTGTCGTGCCGTAGTATTTCGCCAGATTCCACAGTTCATCGCCTTCTTTTACGATATATCCAATGATTCCCGGTCTTTGTTCCAACACTTTATAATCTATCTCTTTCTCTTCTACTGAATCTATGTTACGAAATGTCACTTTCCCACGAAGGAAACTCCGAAATGCCAGCACCGCCTTTACTTCTATCTCTCCATTTCCAAGGAGACTGATGCCAAGCTGTTCCAGAGACGGCATCATATCCAATGTCATATCCTCCTGGACTTCATTGCTTTCCAACAGCCAGGAAAATGGTATCATCCCCTGCCACAGGGCAAATGGTATCTGATCGTCCGGTCTGACATACATAAAACGGATATGGAGTACTCCTTCTATCTGAATACCTGTGTCTTGAACCGTCATCTGCTCGACTTGAATTCTCGCATCACTATAGCAGATCTGTAAAATGTCATCTTTAATCTCAGGCAGTGACAACCGCTCTGCGATTTTACATTTGGAATGATTCTGCATCAGAACATTTTCCACCTTGCACTGCGTATACGCTGGAACACAACATGTTTTCAGTGAATATAAATCGTCTAATATCTGTATCTTTTCCTCCGTGCACAAAAAGAACCGCATAGAAAGTGTTGCCTCGATGCCAAGAAGACGCATTTCTCCGTCCTCGTCCATAGCCGGCTCTAAAAGTGCATCTGTAAGAATCGGATAAATCTGATGGTACATACCTTCCTCTGCACCAAAGCACTCTACCTGTCCCTCATACGGAACATTTTCACAGATCCAGTCTGTCTTTCCATCCACTGATTCATAAAGACAAAACACAAGAAGTTCTCCCTGAAGTTTTAATGTATCTGCCTCCAGCCTTGTATCCAGACGGCGGCTGAGTACTTCTTTCCACAAAATGTTTCCGATACTTTCTTTTGTTCCGGAGATTGTCAGCTGCTCTTTGATGCGGTATGTATCTTTTTTCACAGTGTGAAGAGTCAGGATCTGCTTCTCCTGGTATTTTGTATAAATCTGCTCCCCACTCTCAATCCCGGTCGTCACTTCTTCACTTACCTGACTGTCCGAACTCATGGTTACTTCCGCCATCGCTTTCACATTGATTTTCCGGGAATGGATCAGATTGACAGTCAGCTCTGTCTGCGCTGCTTTCAAAAATAACGTTTCTTCCAAAGTCTCGTCTACATAATACATTTCCTCAAAGGGAATTTTCCCTTCCAGAGAAGATAAGGTATTGTCACTGTTATCTGCAACATATAAAACCTGAAAAGCAAGCCGCCCGGTGATCCGGATATAATTCTCCACAAGCTTCAGGTCGATTTCCTCCATAACCGCATCGCTCTCTATAATCTCCCGGATATCAGCTTTCGTGTCTGGCACATTATAATCCTCATCTACATAGAACTGGTCCGTAAAAGTTTTCCCCTGTCGGTAAATATTCAGCATCTTTTTTTCACAATTCACACACATGTCCCCCTTATTGTTTGTTTTATTATAATGTTGTATCAAAAATCCCAACTATGGCTGGCACATTACTTTTACTCAAATATCACATCTTTCTCTCTATATTCTGTTTTCATCACCACATACGGATATGTCTTCTTTTCTTTTGTCTTCTCGCCCTTTGCCGGACCGAGAAGTGTTGTCTGGATCCTGACAGCATCTGATGTTTCGTAGCATGCGTTGACCTCTACACTGTACCCCGTTTTTTCTTTTTCTCCATACCCTCGCGCCATGTAAAGATACCCCTGATCTGCATAAGTCAGACGAAATGGGGTATCCCGCGCCTTTTCGATATCTTCTTTCAGTTCCTCTGGTACGTCTTCTGGTGCTACTACCGTAAATTCAATATCCTGTATCTTTTTTGTATCTTCCTTTTTAATACTGCACCCAGCCAGTGCCAGAATAAAAATCCCTGCAATTATGTAGAAATGTTTTCGATTCATGATGCTCTCTTTCTTCTTGAAAAACCTTTTATAACATCATACACACCAAGTCTAGGAAAAATTCCAAAATTGTTGTATACTTAATAAAATACCATGTCCAAGAATGCCTCGGCTTGACTTTGTATAAGCAGGCATTAAGTTTAAAAGTTCCTACTTTAACATGGTTTTAAAAGGAGATTACAAAAATATGATAAATAACGAACGCTTATCCGGCATTTTGCTTCACCCGACTTCTCTGCCTTCCCCTTACGGGATTGGGGATCTTGGAGATGAAGCATATGCCTTTATCGATTTTCTGGCACGGGCAGGTCAGCATCTCTGGCAGGTACTGCCACTGACCCACACAGGTTTCGGAGACTCTCCGTACCAGAGTTTTTCTGCTTTTGCAGGTCAGCCTCTTCTCATTGATCCAAGACATTTGATCCGTCTTGGACTGATCGGTGGCTGGGAACTTACCGATTGCCCGATTGCAGACCCAAGTCACGTAGATTATGGACAGGTCATTCCGTGGAAGGAGAAAGTTCTGGCCCTTGCCTACAGCCGTTTTCCACAGAAACGCCATGAAATCCCAGGCATGGACCAGTCTTTCCAGGAATTTTATGAAAGCAACCGCTACTGGCTGGATGACTATGCTTTGTTTATGGCATGTAAGAAATTACACCATGGCGCTGACTGGCTCCACTGGCCGGATGAATACCGGTGTCCGACTTTGGAATTCAAAGCCGGCCTTTTTAAATCCATGCACGAAGATATAGAATACTATCGTTTCATTCAATTCTTATTCTTTGACGAGTGGAAACGAATCAAAAAATATGCAAATGACCACGGTATCCGCATCATCGGTGATATCCCGATTTTTGTATCTATGGACAGCGCCGATGTGTGGGCGAACCAGCATCTGTTCCAACTGGACTCCAAAGGGTATCCGACTCGCGTAGCCGGAGTACCGCCGGATTATTTTTCAGCCACCGGACAGTTATGGGGTAATCCATTGTACAACTGGGAAGCTCATGAGGCGGAACATTTTTCCTGGTGGATATCCCGTATCCGTGCACAGCTTCACAACCTGGATATTCTGCGTGTAGATCACTTCCGCGGATTTGAAGCTTTCTGGTCCATTCCTTACGGCGAACCGACCGCTGTGAATGGCGAATGGGTAAAAGCTCCGGGCCATGCATTATTTTCCGCAGTCCGTGATGCTTTTGAGGGAAACCTTCCAATTATTGCAGAAGATCTGGGCGTTATCACCCCGGAAGTGGAAGCTTTGCGAGATGAATTTGGGCTCCCAGGCATGAAGGTTCTGCAGTTTGCATTTGACTCTCTGGATGAAGGAAGTTACCTGCCACACCGCTACACATCTCCAGTCTGCGTATGTTACACCGGAACTCATGATAACGACACGACTCGCAGCTGGTATCAGACACTGCGCCCGGAATGCCGTGACAAAGTACGCCGCTACACACACTGCAGCAATGATACACATTTTCCATTGGATCTTATTGGAACCGCACTTGCAAGTGTTGCTGCATATGCAATCTTTCCTCTTCAGGATGTTCTGTGCGTCGGTGCAGAAGGACGCATGAACACACCAGGTATCGGCGCCGGGAACTGGAGCTGGCGTTATCAGCAGTCCGCGCTCAAAGGCGAACTTGCCGATGAACTTCGTGGCATGACTATTTTATATGGAAGATATTAGTTGGAGGAACTTGACATATGTTACGATTTATACTCGTTGCAATATTTTTATTGTTATATTTTCTGCTCGGGATTCCTGTACTCGGAATTCTCTGGCTTATTGGCAAAGTGAATAAACGCTCAGCCGATCTCGCAGCACTACGTATCGTTCAATGGGGATTTAAAGTGATCCTGAAAATTTCCGGTGTCGAAGTGACCGTCATCGGAGAAGACCGTGTTCCTGATGAACCGATTCTCTACGTGGGCAACCACAGAAGTTATTTTGACATTTTGCTGACTTATTCCCGCTGCAGGGATCTGACCGGATTCGTTGCCAAAAAGGAAATGTTAAATTACCCGTTCCTTCGCACCTGGATGAAACGGGTATACTGCCTGTTTTTGGATCGCGACAATATAAGAGAAGGTCTTAAAACCATCCTGACTGCGATCGATCAGGTGAAAAATGGAATTTCTGTTTTTATTTTCCCAGAAGGGACACGCAACAAAGGAGACGAATTAAGTCTTCTTCCATTCCATGCCGGTTCCTTTAAAATTGCAGAAAAGAGCGGATGTCCGATCGTACCTGTTGCACTGAATAACACCATTAATATTTTCGAGGGACATTTGCCATATATCAGAAAAACACACGTTGTTTTGGAATACTGCTCCCCTATATATATGAAAGAAATGGAAAAAGAAGACCGCAAGAAGATCGATGTTTACTGCCAGAAGATCATAAAGGACACGATTGAGAAAAATCATACCCTTGTATAAAGGTACCATTATGATATATAATACACAAGATATCATGAAATGTACGATACGAAGCAATCCGTGGTATCATCAATTATGAAAACAAAGCTTACGATTCAGTCATGAAAGGAGCTCACTATGAACAAACAAGATTTAACACTGCTGACTGATTTATATGAACTGACAATGATGCAGGGTTATTATAAAAAAGGGCAACATGAGACGGTTGTATTCGATGTGTTTTACCGTCACAATCCCTGCGGCAATGGTTATTCCGTCTGCGCGGGACTTGACCAGGTCATTGACTACATTAAGAACCTGCATTTCACCTACGAAGATGTGGACTACTTACGAAGTCTTCACATTTTTGATGATGATTTTCTTCAGTATTTAAGTGGTTTTCACTTTACAGGAGATATCTATGCGATTCCGGAAGGAAGCGTAGTATTCCCAAAAGAGCCACTGCTTAAGGTCATTGCTCCGATCATGGAAGCTCAGCTTGTCGAGACGACTATCCTGAATCTGATCAATCACCAGTCTCTCATCGCTACTAAGACTTCCCGTGTTGTCTATGCTGCCGACGGAGACGGAATCATGGAGTTCGGACTGCGCCGTGCACAGGGACCGGATGCCGGACTTTACGGAGCACGTGCCGCTATGATCGGCGGATGTGTCGGTACGTCAAATGTACTGGCAGGTCAGCTTTTTGATGTCCCTGTTATGGGAACTCACGCACATAGCTGGATCATGACATTCCCGGACGAATACACTGCATTTAAATATTACGCAGAGCTATATCCGGACAACTGTACACTTCTGGTAGACACTTATGACACATTAAAATCTGGCGTACCAAATGCCATACGTGTCTTCCAGGAATTTAAAGACGCAGGAAAACCATTAAAAAAATACGGAATCCGTCTGGACAGCGGAGACCTTGCATATCTTTCCAAAAAAGCACGTAAAATGTTAGATGAAGCCGGATTCCCGGACGCTTCCATCTGCGCTTCCAATGATCTTGACGAATATCTGCTCCATGATCTGAAGGCACAGGGTGCAGCAATCAACTCCTGGGGTGTTGGTACTCATCTGATCACGTCCAAAGACTGCCCGTCATTTGGCGGTGTATACAAATTGTCTGCAATCAAGAATGAAAACGGAGAATTTATCCCGAAGATCAAGATTTCTGAAAACACAGAAAAGATCACCAATCCAGGAAATAAGACAATCTACCGTGTCTATGAAAAAGAGACCGGCAAAATCAAAGCTGATCTGATCTGCTTCGCTGATGAAACATTTGACGAAAGTCAGGATCTTCTTCTCTTTGACCCGCTGGAGACATGGAAGAAAACAAAGCTTGCAGGCGGCACTTATATCATGCGTGAAATGCTTGTTCCGATCTTCAAAAACGGAGAATGTATTTACACTTCCCCTTCTGTCACGGAGATTGCAGAATATTGTAAACAGGAAAAAGACTCCCTGTGGGACGAGACAAAACGTCTCTTCTATCCACACCGGGTTTATGTAGATTTATCCCAGAGATTATATGATGTAAAGAAAGCCTTACTCGATCAGGCACACAAACCAGAATAAAAGGAGAGCATTCATTATGAAAATTATAGTATTAGCAGGCGGCTTAAGTCCGGAGCGTGACGTCTCACTGACCTCCGGTGCCGGCATCTGCAAAACACTGTTGGAAAACGGACACCAGGCTTATCTTCTTGACCTGTACTTCGGTCTTGAAAATGCACCTGCGAATCTGGAAGATGTATTTACTCTTCCGGGCGCAGGTCTTGAGATTGCAAAAAATATCAGCACAAAAGAACCTGACCTTGAAGCCCTTAAGAAATCTCGCCCGAATCAGTCCGACTGCATGTTTGGGCCAAATGTCATTGAACTGTGCCGTATGGCAGACATTACATTTGTCGCTCTGCACGGCTCTGTCGGAGAAAATGGTAAGCTTCAGGCTGCTTTTGATCTTCTTGGAATCAAATATACAGGCTGCAACTCTTTTGGCTGTGCCCTGTCTATGAACAAACTAGTAACAAAACAGATTTATAAAATGAGTGGTGTACCGACTCCTCGTGGAACACATCTGACAAAAGAGACAAAGGATCTTCCTTTATCCGAACTTGGATATTATCTCCCACTGGTCGTAAAACCATGTGAAAATGGTTCCAGTATCGGAGTTTACATCTGTCATACAGAAGAAGAATATAACAATGCAGTTCGTGAATCATTTGAAAAGAACCCAGATGAAGAACTGGTCATTGAGCCTTACATCAAAGGCCGTGAGTTTGCCAGCGCTGTCATTGCCGGGAAAGCACTCCCATTAGTTGAGATCATTCCGAAAAATGGTGTCTTCAACTATGAGAATAAATATCAGGCTGGCGGAGCACAGGAAATCTGTCCACCGGTATCTATTGATGAAGAAACTCAACAGCGCATGATGCGTGCCGGAGAAGAAGCATTTGCCGCACTCCGTATGGATGTGTATGCACGTGCTGACTTTATCATTGATGACGAAGACGGCGAATTCTACAGTCTGGAAATGAATGCACTTCCAGGAATGACTGCCGCAAGTCTGCTTCCGAAGGCTGCAAAAGCCGCAGGCATCGAGTACAACGAATTATGCGAACGCATCATTGAAGAATCTATGAATGCGCGTTACAGATAAGAGGAAATCCATCATGAAAAACCTTACTTTAAGAAATATTATTAAGGCCTGCCACGGAGAGTACCGGGGACCTGAAAATCTTTTGGACAAAGAAGTTGCCGGTGTTACAATTGACAGCCGGAAAGTTGAAAAAGACTATCTGTTCATTGCCATTGACGGTGAACGCGTCAACGCTCACAAATTCATTCCGGATACCATTGAAAAAGGCGCAATGTGCGTGATTTCCCATGAAGACCTTGGCGAGACAGATTTTCCATATATCCTGGTAGAGTCTACTGGCCAGGCACTTCTTGATACTGCAAAGCTTTATCGTGATTCTTTCGATATTAAGGTTGTCGGAATCACAGGAAGTGTCGGAAAGACAAGCACAAAGGAAATGATTGCTTCTGTACTGTCTCAGAAATACTGTGTACATAAAACACTTGGAAACTTCAACAATGAATGGGGGCTTCCAATTACAATTTTTGAAATGAATGAAAAGCATCAGGTCGCTGTTCTGGAAATGGGTGTCAACCACTTCGGTGAGATGCGTCGTCTTTCCAGCGTAGCAAGCCCGGATATCTGTGTGATCACGAATATCGGTATCGCACATCTGGAATTTTTCAAGACAAGAGAAGGGATTCTTCAGGAAAAATCTCAGATGATTCAGGATATGAAGACCGGTGGTTCTATTCTTCTGAACGGAGACGATGATCTGCTCCGTGATATGGGACCGGTCAAAGGCGTAGATCCTGAATTTTTCGGTCTTGGAAAGAACTGCCAGTTCTATGCAACTGACGTAGAACCACTTGGACTTCGCGGTTCTTCCTGTACGATTCATCTTCCGTCCGGCGAAAGCTTTGACTGCATCGTTCCACTTCCTGGTGCTCACATGGTACAAAACGCTCTTGCCGGAACTGCTGTCGGCTATCAACTTGGACTTACACCAGCAGAAATCAAAGCCGGAATTGAAGGACTGCCTTCAATCCCCGGAAGAAATAATATCATTCAGACAGATAAAATCATCATCTTAGATGACTGCTATAATGCAAATCCAATTTCCATGCAGGCTTCCTTAGATGTTCTGAATATGGCAATCGGACGAAAAGTCGCTGTTCTTGGCGACATGGGCGAACTGGGCGAGACCGGAAAAGAACTCCACTACGAAACCGGTGCACATGCAGGTGATATAGGCATCGACCTTGTATGCGGAATTGGCGAGCTTTCCAAAGAGCTTGTAGCCGGAGCTTCTGAACATGGCTGCAAGGCAAAATGGTTCCCTGCAAAAGCAGACTTTCTTGCAGAGATGAAACATCTGATTCAACCAGGTGACAATATCCTTGTGAAAGCTTCACATGGTATGCAGTTCCCTGAAATCGTAGATGAATTACAAAAATTTTAGGAGTATAAAACTATGAACTACCAGCTTCTGGCACTGGATCTGGACGGGACACTGACCAATTCCAGAAAAGAGATCACACCATCGACCAGAGATGCTCTGATCGACATTCAGAAAAACGGAAAAAAAGTTGTATTAGCCAGTGGACGTCCTTCTCAGGGCGTCCTTCCTCTGGCAGAGGAACTTCACCTTGGAGACTATGGAAGTTATATTCTCTCCTACAACGGTGGTCGTATCACAGACTGCCGATCCGGCGAGATCATTTACAGCAAATATCTTCCAAATGATGTTGCGGCTCCGCTTCTTGAAATCGTGAAAAAATATCCGGGGATTGACATTCTTGCCTACACCGATACCGAGCTGATTTCAGGTGGAGATACGAATGAATACAGCGAAAAAGAATCTTTCATCAATCATATGCCGATTACAAAAGTGGATGATTTCGTCTCTTACGTCACTAAAAATAATAACAATAAATTTCTGATTACCGGAGAACCGGAACTGATTCAGGAAGTAAAAGCTGAAGCTTTAAAACAATTTCACTCTTATCTGTCTATTTACTGCTCAGATCCGTTCTTTCTCGAAATTATGCCCCAGGGTATTGATAAAGCTCACTCCCTTACAAAGCTGCTCACCAGCATCGGACTTTCTACCGATGCCATGATCTGTTGCGGGGACGGATACAATGATCTGACTATGATTGAGACTGCCGGACTTGGAGTTGCCATGGCAAATGCTCAGCCACTGGTGAAAGAATCTGCAGATTACATCACAAAATCCAACGATGAAGACGGTGTGTTACACGTAATCAATGAATTTATGAGATAGGAAAAGAGGTCACAAATGAGAGGTACTAATAAGTCTTGGTTTGCCAAGGGTATGCGGGACGCAATTCCCATTGCCCTTGGCTATCTTGCAGTTTCATTTACCCTTGGTATTGCTGCGAAAAATGCCGGGTTCACACCCTTTCAGGCATTTCTCGTAAGTTTTACTAATAATGCATCAGCTGGTGAATTTGCCGGATTTACGCTGATTGCCGCAGGTGGCGGCTATCTGGAGGTCGCAATTCTGATATTGATCACAAATGCCCGTTATCTTCTGATGTCTTGTGCATTAAGTCAGAAACTTCCACCAGACACACCGATGATCCAGCGTCTGCTTCTAAGTTATGATGTCACTGATGAGTTATTTGGAATCTCCGTGGCCGTACCGGGTAAATTGAATCCATACTATTCTTTTGGTGCATATACTGTAGCACTTCCCGGCTGGGCTTTCGGAACACTTTTTGGAACTTTGATGGGATCCATTCTACCGGCTAATATCGTCAGTGCATTAAGTGTCGGTCTTTACGGCATGTTCCTGGCAATCATTATCCCGCCTGCAAGAAAAAATAAGATTCTTGCGGGAGTTGTCTTGATTTCCATGGGAGCAAGCTTTGCATTTACAAAACTTCCAGTCGTCCACACACTTTCTACCGGAACAAGAACGATTCTGCTTACGATTCTCATTGCCGGAGGTGCTGCAATCCTGTTCCCAATCAATCAGGATGAGGACGATACAAAAAGCACTGAATCTAGTGTATTAAATAACAATGAAAGGCAGGCAAGTCATGAGTCATAATATTTATATCTATATCCTGGTCATGGCCGGAGTATCTTATCTGATCCGTATGCTGCCTCTGACCTTGATTCGAAAAGAAATTAAAAATAAAACGATTCGGTCATTTCTATACTATGTACCATACGTCACACTGGCTGTGATGACCTTCCCGGCAATCCTGTCCGCGACCGGAAGTGTCTGGTCTGCATGGGCAGCTCTGATCGTTGCCACAGCACTTGCATGGTTTGGGAAAAGCCTGCTGCAAGTATCCGTATGCGCATGCATGGTGGTGTTCCTGTTAGAATTGTTTTTGTAAAATGGAAAAATTGGCAAAACAAAAAGCTCTTTTACAACTATAATAGAAAAAGTCCTGGCCTATGACACGGGTAAAATTCTAAGTCTGCTGCGCCGCTTATCTATATCTTTCTATGTAAACTCGCCTTACGGCTCAGACAGTACATAGAAAGACATGCTATGCTCGCAGACATAACGAATTTTACCCTATCGTCATAGGACAGGACTTTTTCTGTTTTATTTTGCGATAAGTCTTTTATATTTTTCTCATATTTTTATTTTACATCTTGCACATACGTGTTTTGTTCGGAACGTTTTTCTGTATGTCTGTTGTCTATCTCTGGCTGGAATGCTTTGATGTCCTGTGCTACTTCTTTACTAAGTATGAGCATGCAGATCAGGTTCGGGATTGCCATGAGCGCATTTGCTATATCCGAAAAGCTCCATACAAGATTAAGTGTCTGTGTGCAGCCAAGTTCAAGAATGCTTTTTCTCCATGATATTCCCATCCGAGGATTGTAGAAAATGCAAATAATGTAATCCCGATTGTTACAAGCCAGCACTGTGATCACAATTCCAGTGATCCATGTCGGGATATGAAATGTTGCATGCAGTGCACCTGAAATAGAATTTCCCTGTGTCATATTTCCAATACCAAATGAAGCAATCACTGCAAAGAGTGCAAATAACCATGCAAGAGCAGAACCTAATGTCTTATTCTTTATACAGCGTATATTGCATCATCTTGTGATTCTTCGCTCTTCCAATCATCGTCAATCCATATTCCTGTGCCAGTTTTACAGCTTCTGCCGTCGGAGTCTTTTTACTTGCCACAAGTGGAATTCCTGCCCGGATTACTTTTGTAATCATGTCAATCGGGAGCCGTCCGGTCGTAAATACTGCACATTCATGAAAATCATAATCCTGCATAAGTGCATAGCCAATCGCTTTGTCCAGTGCATTATGGCGTCCGATATCCTCACAGGAATACACAATCTTTCCCTTATATGCAAGAAAGCAACTGTGTGTTGACCATGTCGCCTCATGCAATGGCATATCCTGATGAAAGGCTTCGTCGAATGCATACATAAGTTCCAGACTAACTTTTACCGGCTCCAGATGCTGCAATTCTTTTTCCACTGCAAATCTACTATATATGGTCTTATTATCCGTACAACAAGTCGGCGTATCCATAACCTCTGCGCTCAGATTATCATTAACCAATCCACAATGTTCTGAACCAATCTGTACTCTCGCCCTGGTTCCATGCTCACAGATATAAAGGTATTCCACTTCCTCTGATGAATGAATCATGCCTTCGCTGACCATTCGTCCCAGTACCAGCCCCGGCAAATCCTTCGGTGTACACACTAATTTCATCGTCAGCACATCATTAATATACACGTCCATACGATGCTCCGATAAAAGCATCTCTGACTTTTCTACAGCATTCCCGTCCGGATCAATATATAATCCTGTAACTGGATAAATCGCTTCTGCTTCCTCATATTGATTATTTATCTTCATACCACTTCGTCCTTTTCATACAACATATATTTGACACACACACATATCAGTGTTAATATACTTATATAAAAGGTACTGCCAATGGCGATTTACCTGATCATTGTAAATAAAAAATAACCGTATTAGTTTCTCAGGCTAACAGGCGGTTATTTTTTTGTGGTCTTATTGTTACATCCCATTGCATATCCAAGACCAAATGAGGTTAAGCAGAGACTAAGTACTGCAATCAAGTCAGCCATTGTTAGCATAAGTATGTTCTCCTTTCCATAATAGTTCATCGTCCGAATCATCTATGTAATCAGAGCTATAGACTCCCTGTAAAAAATAAACCGCCAGACACACCAGTGCTGACAGCACCTTACATTTATTGTATCAATTCTATGCTTTTCATGCAATACTTTTGTATATTTTTAAGATATATTATTTGTCTAAAAATAAACGAATCATTTTTTATATCTTTTCTAACACCGCCATCGGTGTCTCTAACTGTTCAAACTTCTCTTTTCGGATATCCAGTTCCGGCACCTCTTTGATGTACCACCGTGCCTGAAGCGCAGTCATTCCCATAATATCTGCCGCCTCCAGTTCATGGCTCCCGCCATCTCCGATGTACAAACATTCTCCGGCTCTCACGCCAAGCCCTTCCATACACTTTAGGAATATTTCTGGATCTGGCTTTTTCATTCCCAGTTCATAAGACAGACATGTCTCATCAAAATATGGAAATAACTGGCTTTCCCGGATCAATACCGCTTCCTCAGAATAACAGTTACTAATCAGTCCGATTTTAATCTTTTTTTCTTTTAATGCCTGAAGCATCGGAATAATTTCCGGGTGAAGATGACAAAAACAGTCTGCTTTTGCTGCCTTTCTTCCAGAAATAATAGTTTGGAATGTCTCCTCGCTGTATTTTCCAGTCTGTCTCAATATCTGCTCAATTGTCTCTTCCAATGTCTGCTTTCCAATGGTCCGGTCATTCTCACTCGGAATCCAAAGTGCATCAAATAACATCGGATCTATGCCGGCATCTGCTGCCATCTGCGCCCGGAAATATACCGGTCCGCCATACTGTGTAATCAAGGTCTCATACATATCAAAAATAACTGCTTTTATCATAAATACCTCCTTTTTAGTTAAATTGCTCCCACTTACCACCACCTTGCGGAGTAAGCGAAAATAAAATCTCCAGGTATGATTTTTACTAATTGTAGAATTTTAAATAATTTTATGAGCATAGCTACATGCAAATCCATCTGTTCGAGCATCGCGAGTTTTGGGATTTGCATGTTAATAGGCGGTGCAATAAAATATTTAAAATCTACATAGTCAAAATCATACCTGGAGGTTCTTTTTTATCACTTACCCCGCAAGATGCAACATCTCAATAAGGAAAATCCAGCTCAGTCCATAGTAAGTCACAACTGCTACCAGGTCGTTGATGGTCGTGATCAATGGTCCGGATGCTACAGCCGGATCAACATTAATTTTCTTAAAGAACAGCGGAATACATGTTCCGACTGCTCCGGAGATAACCATTGCAACTACAAGTGCTATTCCGATGCAGCCTGAAACTGCATAAGCGAACATAATAGTCTTTCCTTTGAAGAGTGCAATATAAAGTCCGATTACAATAAATGACAATGTTCCCAGAATCAGACCGTTCGAAAATCCGATTGTCATTTCCTTCCATACTAATTCTGCCTTCTGTTTTCCGGTCAGGGACTCGTCCATCAGAACACGGATTGTTACGGCCAGTGACTGTGTTCCGACATTTCCTGCCATATCCAGGATCAGTGACTGGAAACACATAATAATCGTAAGCTGACTTACAACTGTCTCAAATACACCAACTACTGATGAAACGACCATGCCAAGTCCTAACAATACCAGCAGCCACGGAAGTCTCTTTTTCAGGCTCTCACGCAGAGGCTCTTTCAAATCTTCCTCCGCTGTCAGACCGGCAAACATCGCGTAGTCCTCTCCCATCTCGTCATCGACCAATTCTACAATGCTCTGAGATGTGATAACTCCAAGCAATTTGTTATCATTATCCAGTACCGGAATGGAATTCTCGGAATAATCTTTCAGCTTTTCAATACAATCATCTATCAGTTCATTTCCATATACATATGGGTATGATGTCACAATCAGATCTTCCAGACATGCATCCTGTCTTGCAATAATCAAATCTTTCAAATCTAATGCTCCGTAAAATGTAGAATCTTCTGTCACCATAAATATAGTAGAAATGTTATCGTTCTTTGCTGCCTGACCGATTAAGCTGCTCATTGCCTGCTTTACAGTCAGATTCTCACGGATCATGATGCAGTTAGTTGTCATCTTACTTCCGATTTCTTCCTCGTCAAATGAAGCAATGATCGCCATATCTTTTCTTGCTTCATCATCCATCAGTTCAATCAGAAGTACTTTTTTCTCCTTCGGTGTCATACGGAGAACATCTACAACGGCATCTGTCTCCATTCCTGAAAGAATACCCGCTGCCTTACGCACATCCATCTCATCCAGATACTCTGCTGCCTGCTTCTCATCAATATACTCGAAAATGTCTGAAAGCATATCCAGGTTCAGAATTCTGCAGACTTTCCGTCTTTCTGCTGCTGTCAGCTCGGAAAATACATCTGCCAGGTCATTTTCATGATAATCCTCCAGTTTGTTACGCATAACTCCCGGTGAAGTATTACCTCTGATGATAGCCAAGATTTCTGACTGATAATCCTGTGTTTTGTTTTCCATCTTGGGAAACCTCCTTATCCTGTTTTCTCATTTCCGCAAGAAGCACAAAAATTAAAACATCAAGAGACACTTTAGCTGTTGACATTAAAATCTTTATCCTTCTTGCATCTGTTTTTCACAGATCAGATAGCTGCATTTTTATGCATATGTTCGCTCATTGGAAAATAGGATAAGAAATGAATTGATAAATTCTATTTAGAAAAAACAGAACAGACTGTTACTCATATCTGATCCTATGTTCTTAGTTCGCCCATGACTATCGCAACTGTCCATTCTGTTCACCTGCCTTTTTTCTTAGAAATTTTTCTACTCATCCATTCCAGGCTCCATTTTGATTTCTGCCTGAAAATGAATCATTGTAGGAGTTCCTGATCACTCCCTCACACATTATAGTATTATCCCCCTGACATTTCAACCACCTTTTATTATTTTACAAGAATTTATCACTGCACAACGAAGTTATTTTATCATACTGCTCTTCTGTAATTTTTTCTTAATTTTTGTCTGCAGTTTACTCTGCAATTTTTTCTTAATTATCCTCTTAGTTTTTCTCTTGACATTCTATTATATTGTCCATATAATGTTAAAAGTTAGGAAGCTAACAATTACGAATTGAGGTGTATTATGCAAGATACAAACAACCAAAATAATCCTCTGGAACTGGGACGTCTGATCCACATTCTTTCTCATAAGATGAAATGTCAAAATGACTGCTATACTATTTTAGAAAATAGTGATCTGACACCTGTCCAGCAACATCTTTTAAAATTTATCTTGTTGGAATCTGCTCACAAACCAATATTCCAGCGGGATATTGAGGAAGCATTCCAGATCCGGCGGTCTACTGTCACCGGTATTATTAAACTGATTGAGCAAAAGGGCTATATTACACGAACCAGTGTTGAAAGCGATGCAAGACTAAAGCAACTGGTTCCGACAGAAAAAGCTGAGGCTTTGCGTCCACGTATTGTAGAACATATCAAAAAGTGTGAGGCCGCTTTGTCCGCCGGTATTCCTGATGACAAGCTCCATGTTTGCCGGGAAGTTCTCTGTCAGATGCTTGATAATCTTGCAGCTTCAAAATGTAATTGTACTGACAATAAAAAGGAGGCATAATATGAATAAAACACTGTTAAGATCAGTACGAGAATATAAAAAGCAGTCTATTCTTGCTCCGCTTCTCGTTATTCTCGAAGTGCTGATGGAAGTTCTGATTCCACTCGAGATGGCAAAAATCATCGATGTAGGAATCGCAAATGGAGATATGTCCTACATTTTACAGCGTGGTCTGATTCTTGTAGTCATGGCTATGCTTGCCTTATTCTTTGGTGTTCAGGCCGGTAACATGGCAGCAATTGCAGGTGCCGGATATGCCAAGAACCTGCGCCACGACATCTTTTATAAGGTACAGGATTTCTCTTTCAAAAACATTGACCATTTTTCTACTTCAGGACTGGTCACACGTATGACAACAGATATCACAAATATCCAGATGGCATACATGATGAGTATCCGTCTTCTTGCAAGAGCTCCATTTATGATTATCTTATCATGGATCATGACACTGCTCCTCAATAAGACAATTTCACTCTTATTCCTGATTGTAATCCCGCTTCTTGGAGGAACACTGATCTACATTGCCAAAAAAGCGCACCCACATTTTATCAAAGTATTCGATGAATACGATGTACTGAACAACTCAGTCCAGGAAAATGTGAATGCTTCCCGTGTAGTGAAAGCATTCGTCCGCGAGGATTATGAAATTGACAAGTTCCACGACATTTCCAAATATGTATATAACCTTTTCACAAAAGCTGAGAAAATTGTTGCCTGGAACTCACCGGTCATGCAGTTTACCATGTACTCAGTCGTTCTGATCATGGTTCTGATCGGAGGCAAGAGCATCATTGCCGGCACTATGGAGACAGGCGAACTTACAAGTGTCATCGTTTACGCACTACAGATTATCGGAGCTCTGATGATGGTTACATTTGTATTCGTTATGATCATGATCGCGGAGGCATCTTCTGACCGTATCACTGAAGTCATGAATGAAATTCCGGAAATGCAAGATCAGCCTGATGCAGTGACAGAAGTTCCAAGCGGAGACATTGTATTCGACCATGTAGACTTCAGCTACGCAGGCGAAGGCGGAAATCTATCTCTGAAAGACGTTAATCTTCATATTGAGTCCGGACAGACTATCGGTATCATCGGTGGAACCGGAAGTGCAAAATCTTCCCTTGTCCAGCTCATCCCAAGACTTTACGATGTCACAAAAGGACGTGTCAAAGTCGGCGGCATTGATGTTCGTGATTATAGCCTGGAATCCCTGCGCGACCAGGTATCCATGGTTCTTCAGAAAAATGTACTGTTCTCTGGAACCATTTATGAAAACATCCGCTGGGGTGATGAAACTGCAAGCAATGAAGAAGTCAAACGTGTATGTAAGCTTGCGCAGGCTGACGGATTCGTTCAGGAGTTCCCGAACGGTTACAATACAAAAATCGTCCAGGGAGGTAACAATGTATCCGGTGGTCAGAAGCAACGTCTGTGTATCGCAAGGGCGCTCCTTAAGAAACCAAAGATCCTGATTCTGGATGACTCTACCAGTGCAGTAGATACAAAGACGGATGCCCTGATCCGGAAAGCATTCCGCGAGGAAATTCCGAACACGACCAAAATTATTATCGCACAGCGCGTTTCTTCTATAGAAGATGCTGACCAGATCATTGTTCTGGATGGCGGTCAGATCATGGGAATTGGAACATCTGAAGAATTATTAAAGACAAATGAAATTTATAGAGAAGTATATGAATCACAGGTAAAAGGAGGTGGCGATCATGAGTAAGACAACAAAAAAAACAGGTAAAAGGCTAAGTGCTGAAAATATTGCTACTGGAAAACGTCTCCTCAAATATATTATGGACCTGTACAAGTACCGTTTTATCATGGTATTCATCTGCATCCTTCTGAGTGCGGTTGCTTCTATCTCGGTATCTCTGTCCCTGAAATATCTGCTGGATGATTTCATCATTCCGCTGATTGGGCAAAAAAATCCGAACTACACCGAGCTTTACCAGGCACTGATGGTTCTTGGAACCATTTTCCTGATCGGAGTAATTGCAACATTTACCTATACAAGAATGATGGTATACATTGGACAGGGCGTGTTAAAAAAAGTGCGCGACGATATGTTTGAGCACATGCAGACACTGCCGATCCGCTACTTTGACCAGAACACGAACGGATCTATCATGAGCCTTTACACGAACGATACTGATACATTAAGACAGATGATCAGCCAGGCTATCCCACAGGCACTGATGTCATTTTTCACTATCGTCGTAACATTTATCTCCATGCTCGTGCTAAGCCCGCTTCTTACCGTTCTTGCAGTACTCATCATCGGGGTTCTGATCTCTGCAACAAAGGCTATCGGCGCAAACAGTGGAAAATATTTCATCCGTCAGCAGATGGCACTGGCAGATGTGACTGGATTTATTGAAGAGCGTATGAACGGGCAGCGTGTCATCAAAGTCTTCAATCACGAAGAAATTTCAGAAAAAGAGTTCGATGAACTAAATGACGCATTGTTCGAGTGCGCTGCAAATGCAAACAAATATGCAAATATGATGGGACCGGTCATCGGAAACATCGGAAACCTCCAGTTCGTACTGACTGCAGTTCTCGGCGGACTGCTTTCAGTTACTGGTGTGGGCGGTATTACCATCGGTGTCATCGCTTCTTACCTGCAGTTTACAAAGAGCTTTACCCAGCCATTCATGCAGGTCGCACAGCAGTTCAATTCCATCGTCATGGCACTTGCAGGAGCAGAACGTATCTTTAAGCTCATTGACGAAGAACCGGAACAGGATACCGGTTCTGTCACACTGGTCAATGCAAAAAAAGATGAGAATGGAACGATTACTGAATGCACAGAACGTACCGGTATGTGGGCATGGAAAAAGCCTGCTGACGAAAATGGTGCTGTGACTTATACTGAACTGACCGGAGATGTAAGATTCAAAGATGTGACATTTGGATACGATGAAGACAAAATTATTCTTCATGATATCAGCCTCTTTGCCAAACCTGGCCAGAAGCTGGCATTCGTAGGATCTACGGGCGCCGGCAAGACAACGATCACCAACCTGATCAATCGTTTCTACGACATTCAAAGCGGTGAGATCCTTTATGACGGCATCGACATTACAAAAATCAGAAAAGATGACTTGCGCCGTTCCCTCGGAATCGTTCTTCAGGATACACATTTGTTCACCGGAACGATCAAAGACAATATCCGTTACGGTAAACTGAATGCCACTGACGAAGAAATCTACAATGCTGCAAAACTTGCTCACGCGGACCAGTTCATCCAGATGCTGCCAAATGGTTACGATACATTACTAAGCGGTGACGGCGAGGAATTGTCCCAGGGACAAAGACAGCTTCTGTCTATTGCAAGAGCCGCTGTTGCCGATCCACCGGTACTGATTCTGGACGAGGCAACATCAAGTATTGATACCCGTACCGAGAGTATCGTACAGAAAGGTATGGACAATCTGATGAAGGGGCGTACCGTATTTGTTATCGCACACAGACTGTCCACAATTCGCAACAGTAACGCAATTATCGTCCTGGATCACGGTCGGATCATCGAACGCGGTGATCACGATGACCTGATTCGGCAAAAAGGAACCTATTATCAGCTTTATACCGGAAAATTGGAACTTTCCTAGGAAAAAATTGGTAATTTTGCACCGGAGGAATTTGTTAAAAATTTATTGATTTTGGAAATTAATAATGTATAATTAAATATGAATGGGGGAAATGTTCCAGCTATCGACCATTTCCCTTATTACATTTAAGAAAAGAGGTTTGGTTTAAGATGGCAGAAATCAATTTAAGCAAGTATGGTATTACTGGAACTACAGAAATCGTGTATAACCCTTCCTACGAGTTATTATTTGAGGAGGAGACAAAACCTGAACTTGAAGGTTACGAAAAAGGACAGGTCAGTGAGCTCGGTGCAGTAAATGTAATGACAGGCATCTATACAGGACGTTCTCCTAAAGACAAATTTATTGTTATGGACGAGAATTCAAAAGACACAGTATGGTGGACATCTGATGAGTACAAGAATGACAATCATCCAGCTTCTGAAGAGACATGGAACGCTGTAAAGGATCTTGCGATCAAAGAACTCTCCAACAAAAAGCTTTATGTTGTAGATGCATTCTGCGGTGCTAACAAAGATACCCGTATGGCAATTCGTTTTATCGTAGAAGTAGCTTGGCAGGCTCATTTCGTTACAAATATGTTCATTCAGCCAACTGAGGAGGAACTTAAAGATTTCGAGCCAGATTTCGTTGTATATAATGCTTCTAAAGCTAAAGTTGAAAACTACAAAGAGTTAGGCTTAAATTCAGAGACAGCTGTATTATTCAACATCACAAGCAAAGAGCAGGTTATCGTAAACACATGGTATGGCGGAGAGATGAAAAAAGGACTGTTCTCTATGATGAATTACTTCCTTCCACTGAAGGGCATCGCTGCTATGCACTGCTCAGCTAACACAGATAAGAACGGTGAGAACACAGCAATCTTCTTCGGACTTTCCGGAACAGGTAAGACAACACTTTCCACAGACCCGAAACGTCTTCTGATTGGTGACGACGAGCACGGTTGGGATGACAACGGAGTATTCAACTTCGAGGGTGGATGCTACGCTAAGGTTATCAACCTTGATAAAGAGTCTGAGCCAGATATCTACAATGCGATCAAGCGTAATGCTCTTCTTGAGAACGTAACACTTGACGCTGAAGGAAAGATTGATTTTGCTGATAAGAGCGTAACAGAGAACACTCGTGTATCTTACCCAATTCAGCATATCGAGAACATTGTCCGCCCGATTTCTTCTGCACCTGCAGCTAAGAACGTCATCTTCCTGTCAGCAGACGCATTCGGAGTACTTCCTCCAGTATCTGTACTGACACCAGAGCAGACACAGTACTACTTCCTGTCAGGATTTACAGCAAAACTTGCAGGAACAGAGCGTGGAATCACAGAGCCTACACCTACATTCTCAGCTTGCTTCGGACAGGCATTCTTAGAGCTGCATCCTACAAAATATGCAGAAGAGCTTGTTAAGAAGATGGAGAAGAGCGGAGCAAAGGCTTACCTTGTAAATACAGGATGGAATGGAACAGGAAAACGTATCTCCATCAAAGATACTCGTGGTATCATCGATGCAATCCTGAATGGAGATATCAAAAACGCTCCAACTAAGACGATTCCTTTCTTCAACTTTGAAGTTCCTACAGAACTTACAGGTGTTGATACAGGAATCCTTGATCCTCGTGATACTTACGCTGACGCTTCCGAGTGGGAAGAGAAAGCAAAAGATCTTGCTGGAAGATTCATCAAGAACTTCGCAAAATACGAAGGAAACGAAGCTGGAAAAGCACTCGTATCCGCTGGACCACAGTTATAAAAATTATAAAGATAATACAAAGCTCCCGGGTTTTTACATCAACCCGGGAGCTTTTTCATTGTAAAATCTATTACTTAGTCTGTTTCAGTTTTGCAATTGACTTCTTCACGCACCACAGGCAGGTCGGAACACTGTAACAGCATGCTGCGATCCATGCTGCCTGATCCGCAAAACAGATTGCTGTGTAGCCAAATGTTCCTACAAATCCAAGGCTGACAACTGCTCTTGCGACCATCTCCGCAGCACCTGAAAAAACGGTTCTTCCAGAATATCCAAGACCTTGTGTCACCATTCTTGTAACCGTCAGGATTCCAAGGCTCCAATAGAAAAGTCCCATACAGCTCAAATATTTTGCAGAAGCATCAAGCGCTCCAACAGCTTCAGCGGACTTCCCTTTACCATAGATGTCGTCATGGCCCTTTACCTCTGTCTGATATTTATTAGAGTATTCTAGCACCATTTTTACACGTTTTCTATGTTCCATGTTTTATTCTCAATCATTATTCTCTTTCTTCTTTTCCTCTAACATATATTCGACCATCACTTCTCGAATATCGGAAGAACATCATGTCCCTTTTGGGCTTAATTCTTTGCATCTGTGTAAAGTACAAGCTCCAGTCATTTTCCTAATATCATTTAACGTCCTTGCCCCTTGCTCCATTGCCTTTATAATCTGAGCTTTTGTAACATTTGAGCAGTAACAGATAATCTCTTCATTCTTCATATTCTCTTCCTCTGTGTCAAAATATTAATTTTTATTAATATTTTACCATAGAGAATTTTTAGTTTCAACTTATATCTGATGTTTTCCTACGTATTTTCTGGAATTCCAAAATCCTGCCCTGGCTTAGGAACTTAGTCCGTACAACTATTATGCAAAAATCCTTGCAACATCTTCCACAATCTGCTCTTTTGTAAGATGGTTGTCTTTTAATACTTCTGTCACATCGTATCGATCCAGGAACTCTTTTTTCAGACCGAAATTTAAAACCTTCATATTACTGTCACCATAGAATCTGGCAATCTTCTCACCAAAACCACCGTCCAGAATTCCGTCTTCCAATGTAATTACAACACTATGATCTTTCTTAAGATCTTCAAGCATTTCTTCATCCAGACCTGTAATATAATACGGATTGATAACGGTTGCGTCTATTCCTGCCTTTTCTTTTATCAGATCCGCCACATCATTTCCTAATCCATAAAATGTTCCAAGTCCGACAATTGCAACCTTACTTCCTTTTCTCGTCATCTCATACTTGTTTAGAATACTGAAATCTTTTGTGACTTCTTTTCCGTCTGAAATCACCTCTCCACCGGGAAGCTTAATCGCAACCGGATGTTCTTTCTGCTCTATACTCCAGTCCAGCATTGCCAGATATTCTTCTTTTGTTGTCGGCGCAAGATAGACAAGATTCGGAATATTTGCCATCATCGGGATATCCTGCAGTCCAAGATGTGTCACATCGTTCATTCCATAGACAGAACCACTGAACGTAACAATCGTCGCCGGGCTATTATCGATACATACATCCTGTGCAATCTGATCAAAGGTTCTCTGTACAAATGTGCTATACACACCATAGACCGGCTTTCCGCCATTTGCTGCGATTCCTGCTGCCAGTGCAACCGCTGTCTCCTCTGCAATTCCAACATCGACAAACTGCCGTCCTGCTTCTTTTCGCTTATCCTCTGTAAATCCCAGAACTGTCGGAGTTCCGGAAGTAATGGCAACAACTGCCGGATCTTCTTTCATCTTCTTCATGAGATAATTGCACGTCACATCTGAGTAGTCTTCTTCTTCCATCTCATACAGAGGCTTTCCAGTCTCGATATGAAATGGTCCGTTGAAATGCCACTGCTCTTTGTGTTGTTCTGCCGGCGCATAACCTTTTCCTTTTAATGTATTGATATGCACAACGACTGCTTTTTTACTGTCCTTCACACTCTCAAATGCCTGAATCAGCTCAGCCACATCATTTCCATGATCCACATAGATATAATCTAAGCCCATGGCACAGAACAGATTACACTCGGCCTGTCCATTCGTCTCACGAAGCAGCTTCAGATTCTTATAGATACCGCCATGGTTCTCAGCAATCGACATATCATTGTCATTGACTACAATAATCAGATTGCCGCCAAGCTCTGCTGCGTAATCCAGTCCTTCTAATGCCTCACCGCCACTTAAAGAACCATCTCCGATCACCGCGATTACATTGCCATCTTCCCCATTGAGATCACGGGCTTTTGCAAGACCGCACGCCAGACTCACAGATGTAGATGTATGTCCGACAGTAAAGAAATCATGCTCACTTTCATGCGGATTTGTATAACCGGACACATCGTCGTAATGCTCTTCATAGAGATATGCGTCTTTTCTTCCTGTCAGCATCTTATGTGGATAGCTCTGGTGTGACACATCAAATACAATTTTATCTTTCGGCGAATCAAACACATAATGAAGCGCAATCGTTGCCTCCACCATACCGAAATTCGGCCCGAAATGTCCGCCATGTTTACTTGCACGAATCAAAAGCGCATGGCGCATTT
Source organism: Dorea sp. 210702-DFI.3.125 (assembly GCF_020560945.1). Classification (NCBI taxonomy): domain Bacteria; kingdom Bacillati; phylum Bacillota; class Clostridia; order Lachnospirales; family Lachnospiraceae; genus Dorea; species Dorea sp. 210702-DFI.3.125. The sequence goes on along the minus strand of NZ_JAJCNF010000025.1, from coordinate 13,750 downwards.
CCTCTGCAAGCTTTGGAAGTTCTGATACTTCTATCTTCTTCACATCCTCTGGTCCATTTATCTTTTCAATATACATCTTTACTTACACTCCTTTTCTTCCCAGGTTAAAACCCCTGTCTTCACAGCCTCTTCATACCTGGACACTTTATATTTCAAGCGTTCCATTGTTGCCTCAATCTGCTGTTTCTGTTCCTCTAAAATGTCATACTGTTCCTTTAGAAGCTGTCTTCTCGCCTCAAATGTAGAGTCTCCTATCTGGAATAATTTTACATATTCAATCAATGCTTCAATTGGAACTCCTGCACTTCGCATACAAACAGCATGCTCTACCCAGCCAAGATCCGATTCCTGATAGTTACGAATCCCACTTGCCGTTCTCGAAACTGGCGGGATTAAACCAATACGCTCATAATATCTGAGCGTATCTTGAGAAATCTTAAATTTCTCACTGACTTCTTTAATTGTCATACACAAAACACCTGCCTTCTACATGACATACTATAGCATCTGGAGTGAACTCCAAGTCAAGAAAAATATGCAAATTCAAGAATGCCTCGGTGTTCTAGATTTTTCTTAGAAAAAAGAATGTGCCAGGGCACATTCTTACGCTAAGTGCATTGCATAACGCCAATGACGCTGCGCAACGACTAAATTAAATAATATTCCAAAAACTTTTTTTCTTCTCTTCTATTGGCACAGGTTTCTTCTTACTGCGTACAATCTGCGCCCGCATACCTATGTTGGTAAACTCCTGGCAAAGTTTTACCGCCTGCTCTTTGTTAAGACCATCTTTTGCCGCAAATGGTGTCTGGGATAATTGGATTTTTCTGCTAAAATCGTATTTTTTTGCAAGCTGTACAAAGTCACTGCGCTGTCCAAAATATTCCATCACTCGTCCCAGTACGATTATCTGTCTTGATGGGAACTTTGGAATGTCGCATTCTTCCGACATCGGCTGGATTTCATATTCAGCCTGATAATAATCCAGTGCTTCTTCAAAATATCCCGCACATTCCTCGTCCAGATTATCATAAAGTACCACCGGGACATTCGATACTATTCTGTCTGCATCCTCTTTTTCAATTCTTGTAAGAATCTGCAGATATCTTGATATTTCAATATTATGGTTATTGCAATTTATCAGTTGAAGCTGATATGTTTTCATATGTGTCTCCTTAAAAAGCATAACTCATCTCATGCCACTCTTCATCACCCCATACAGAAGCAGAGATACCTTCGTCTTTGTAGCCCATTTTTTTATACATTTCCACTTTCTGTTCAAGGCATGTCAGTTTCAGCATCTTACGCCCTTTTGCCTGCTCACGCTTTACGTACTGGTTCATGATTTCTCTTGCAAGACCCTGCCTGCGGTATTCTGGCCGGACATCCAGCCCAAGAAGGAAAATATTCTTTCCTTCCGGATTATGTACGGTAATATCTGTGAAAAACTCATCACGAAATGCTTCTTCATCTGTTGCCAGTCCATTTAAAAAGCCTGCGATCGTTCCAGTCTCTTTGTCTACTGCAACAAGAAAAAGTTCCGGTGCATGTTCCACCCTTTCAAACATATCTTTTTTAGAACATACCTCATGTGGTGGAAAACAGATCTTCTCAATCTCTGCTACTTCCTCTGCTTCATTTACCCTGACAGATCGAAATTCGAATCTGTCTAATACATTTACCGCCATCTTTCTTTCCTCCCTATACTTTAATTACTAGCACTATGTGTGCGAAGGTAAAAACCCCCAATTATTATAGCCGATTTATCTTTCTTAAAAATGCAGACCTTGTATCGTACCTGCTACAATCATCATTCCTCCGGTTACAGCCAGTGCCAGGGCAAGTGCCAGCCAGATGAACTGTTGTTTGCGTTTTTCTTTTGGAAATAATTCTTTTGGATAACCTTCCCGCCCAAGATGTAACACGTGATTGCCCAGATACAAAATTGCCAGCCCCACGCCGCCATCTATCATATAAATTCCCATAAATGCCGGTGAAAGCTGAGAAACCTGGCTGGTTGCTGTATCCATTACAAAGTTCCACATTCCACTTCCATTCATTCCAAGTGCTCTTGCCATCAGCTGCATCAAAAACTGCATCCCATAAAGCACCAGTACCGGAATGATATTATTGATCGCATGAAACATCACATTATAAAACATGTTGTTCGTCTCATAGACAAGATATCCGAGTACAATTCCAAGGAGAAATGTTGGGAAAAATCGTATGATACTTCCATGAAACAGACCAAACACTGCCGCTGTAACTATAATTGGAATCCATTTTCCGTGTGTCTGATTCCAAATAGAATTAAAAAATACACCACGAAACACTGCTTCTTCACAGATTGCCGGTGCAATTCCAACAACTATAATTGCTACTATCATGGAGGAACTTGTGAACATACTGCTTAATCCGATTGATGTTTCAGTAACCATCTCCGGGGCAATATACATTTCAATCATGGTCACAACAGAAATTGCCTGACTCGCACCAAGGTAAATCAGTATCGTCCCCATGACCTCTGTAAGCTTTGGCTTATGAATCGGAAACACCGACCGGAATTTTCCGCCAAACACTGCCACTGCTCCAACTGCTGTGCCCAGTAAAATCAATTCTCCGATCAAAGACCGTCCCATTCCTAACCATTGTGGCAGAAAGTCACTGAACACAAATACTTCCAGACCTGCCAGGATGATTACCAGTAATCCCTGCCAAAGCCTTAACTGCTTTTTCTCATTTTCCATATATTTCACCTTACCATCCAAGTCTGCTGTATTCTAGTCCTTCAACATGTCCGCATCAAATTTCTTTGGAAACGTTTGAATTTCTTCATGGATTCCAATGATCTTCTCCATCCATATCATATTGTACCAGCGATGGAACTTGTATCCACATTTTTCAAATTCTCCTATCATACGATAGCCAAGATGTTCATGAAACTGTGCACTGTTCTTTGTCAGATACTCATCGTCTTCCTCGGGATATCCAATACATGCTTCCATATTTAAAATTCCCATTTCTTTCAGACAATGTTCCAATGCACTATGAAGTTTTTTTCCTATTCCCATACGTTTACAATTCTGATCTACATATATGGAGGTTTCCACCGCCCAGGCATAAGCTGCGCGCTCCTTAAATGGACTGACATATGCATACCCCACGATTTTTCCATCATGTTCTGCCACCAGATATGGATATTTTTCAAGTGTATGTGCAATTCTTTCACGAAATTCCTCTGGGGAGGGAACTTCATATTCAAATGTAATTGCAGTTTCCCTGACATATGGTGCATAAATCTCCAACAATTCTTCTGCATCATCTAATGCTGCAACACGAATCACGATCTCTTTTTTTAATGTACTCATACTGTAATCTGACTCAATACCTCGCCGATTGGTGCGGCAATCGTAAGTTCTGCACGAACTGATTTTGCCGTATCGCTCTTATTGATCACGACAAGATGTTTTCCTCTAAAATAATCTACAAATCCAGCTGCCGGATAAACGACCAGAGATGTTCCCCCTATGATCAGTGTGTCTGCCTGGCTGATCGCACGGATACTCTTGTCAATCATATTTTCATCCAGACTTTCCTCATAAAGTACGACATCCGGCTTGATCACTCCTCCACACTCACAATGTGGAACTCCTTTGCTGTTCTTTACATATGCTGCATCGTAGAATTTTCCGCATTTTTGACAGTAATTGCGATGAATGCTTCCATGGATCTCATATACATTCTTACTTCCTGCTGCCTGATGAAGTCCGTCAATATTCTGCGTAATGATTGCTTTAAGTTTTCCTGCCTGCTCAAGTTCTGCCAGCTTTTTGTGCGCGGCATTCGGCTTCGCATCTAAAAACATCATCTTTTCTTTGTAAAATTCATAAAATCCTTCTGTATTGCGCATAAAGAAGGTATGACTGACAATCTGCTCCGGTGAATACTTGTATTTCTGCTGATACAGGCCGTCCGCACTTCGAAAATCCGGAATATTGCTCTCTGTAGATACTCCTGCTCCTCCGAAAAAGACAATATTTTCACTGTCATCAATGATTTCCTGCAACTTTTCGATTTCTTTATTCACAAAATCATCTCCCTATTTTACATTTTCCATCCACTCAATGATCTGACCCAGATTCTCCAGACTGGCTGATGCATGTTCCAGTACCTCTTCCGGCACATCTACCATATCATGAATATAAATCGTTTCTCCACCGGCTGCGATCCCTGCCATGACTCCCGGTGTACTGTCTTCAACTACCAGACACTCCTTCGGATCACGTCCGATCACTTTTGCTGCATTCCAGAAAATATCCGGTTTGGGTTTACTTGCTTTTTGCGTGTCTCCATAGATAAATGCTGCAAAATATTCCGCTATTCCTGACATTTGAAGAACTTTTTCTCCACGCGATTGTCTTGTAGAAGTTGCAACTGCTGCCGGAATCTTCTTTTCTTCCAAATAGGAAAGGAGCTCCATAAGCCCCTTCTTTTTAGGAACTCCGTCCCGCGCAAGCATCTCCATAAAAATCTCATCTTTTCGCTGTCTTGCTTCTTCATAACGAAATTCTTTGCCAAATGTATCTTCAAATATTCCCCTGATAATCGCTGCCGTCTTTCCCCGGCACTGATTCAGAAGTTCTGTCGTAATGGAATACCCCATTTCTTCTCCGACTTGCTTCCACGCAATCGTATACAGCCTCTCTGTATCAAACAAAGTGCCATCCATGTCAAATATCACGCCTCGGATCATATTGTACGCCTCACTCTTCTATACGTTCTCTCATCATCAGTCATTTTTTGTCTATTCTTTATCCATGCTGTCTGACGATTTTTCTTTGCTTTCTCTTGTATAATCGGTAAAGAATCCAGTCAGTGCGTCCAGCGTCTTTAACAGTACCGGGATCTCGCTCTTATCTAACTTGTCCACAATGGCCTGTGTCATCTGCTTATGATAATCTTCGTGATGATGATATGCATTTTCCCCTTTTTCCAGAAGACGCACATATACGATCCGTCGATCCTCTTTGCTGCGGAACCGGTCAACATACCCCTTTTTCACAAGACTATTCACAGCAGTTGTAAGTGATCCTACTGTAATATTCAGCTTCTTTGCAATGGTAGACATATTATTACCCTCTCCAAGTCCGATTGCCTCTATGACGTGCATATCATTGTTGGTAATATCTTTAAATTCATCCGTAATAATTGCCTTACCTTCTACCTCCCAGATCTCATTAATCAGATTCACCAGGACATAGTTAATTGTTGCATATACATCACTCATTCGCACTGCTCCTTCATCCTTTACTTGCTTTTCATTATAGACGTTTTTTGTCAAAGAAGTCAACCTGCTCCTGCATTCCTTCTGAATTCTCTGACACTTGCATTTTACAGACAACTTTGCACTTATATATTTCAGATCCTGCTTACATCCGACGGAAGCGTTCATATCGGGAATCCACTAATTCTTGGATGTCTTTGTTTGTATATTCTTCCAGATACCCTTCGATATTTTTCTCCAGTTCATCTGCAATATTGCTCATCGTTTCTGCTGTAAAATGTTCTGGTTCTGCAAACACCTTCTCTACAATCCCCATTTCTTTTAAATCTGCTGCTGTCAGACGCATAACTTTTGCAGCCTGCGCAGCTTTCGTACTGTCCTTCCATAAAATGCTTGCAAAGCCTTCTGGTGAAAGAATGGAATAAATGGAATTCTCCAGCATCCATACCTGGTCTGAAACCGCCATTGCAAGTGCACCGCCACTTCCTCCTTCTCCGATAACAATACTAAGTATCGGGGTCCTAAGCGCTGACATCTCATACAGATTTCTTGCAATCGCCTCTCCCTGGCCGCGCTCTTCTGCGGAAATTCCGCAAAATGCTCCCGGCGTATCTACGAAGCAAATGACCGGGCGATGGAATTTTTCTGCCTGCTTCATAAGACGCAATGCCTTCCGGTAGCCTTCCGGTGACGGCATACCAAAATTGTGTCCGATATTCTCTTTTGTATTCTGTCCCTTCGCCTGGGCAATGACTGTCACTGCTCTTCCGTGAAATGTAGCGATTCCTCCAACAATTGCCGGATCATCGGCAAAATACCGATCTCCATGCAGTTCTACAAAATCCTGGAACAAAGCTTGTATATAGTGACCTGCAACCGGGCGGTCATTTCTTCTGGAAATCTGTACACGATCCCAGGCTTCCAGAGTTTTTGATCTGGTTTTTCTATTTTGAAATTCTTTTGTTGCTTTTTCGACTTTTTCATTTCCAGTCTGATGCATTTTCAGGATTTTTCCCAGCGTCTGCCGCATCTTCTGGCGTTCTACAATCTGGTCTACAAATCCATGTTCTTTTAAGAACTCGGATCTTTGGAATCCTTTCGGAAGTTTCTGACCAATCGTCTGCTCAATGACACGAGGACCTGCAAATCCAATCAGTGCTCCCGGCTCTGCCAGTATGATATCTCCAAGCATAGCAAAACTTGCCGTCACGCCACCGGTTGTTGGATCTGTCAGCACCGTAATATAAAGAAGTCCAGCGTCGCTGTGACGTTTCAGTGCAGCGGATGTCTTTGCCATCTGCATCAAAGACACGATTCCTTCCTGCATTCTTGCTCCGCCAGAGCATGTAAAGATGATAACTGGAAGCTTTTCTTCTGTCGCACGTTCTACCATTCTTGTAATTTTCTCACCTACGACTTCTCCCATGCTCGCCATTAAAAAACGTCCGTCACAGACTCCAAGCGCTGTCTCAATTCCATGAATTGCAGCTTTTCCAGTCACCACTGCCTCATCTAATCCAGTTGTTTGTTTTAATGCTTCCACCTTTTCCGGATACCCTTTGTATCCAATCGGGTTCGTATTTTCAATTCCTCTGTCCCACTCTTCGAACGTATCCTCATCTGCAATTGACCGAATCCGCTCCGGTGCCGGCATGCGAAAATACCCATGACATTTCGGGCAAATATATCCGCCTGTTATAACGTCCTCTGTAATAATTGCTTTCTGACATTTGTTACATTTACACAGAAGTCCCTCCGGAACTTCCGGGCTTTGGTGTTTCCCACCGATATGCCCTTTTTTTCCGGAAGGACGTCTTGTTTTCTTAAACATATTATCTAACTTCATATGTCCACTCCTTATACTCTTTCACTCCACGGTTGTTGTATACCTTAATGCTTTATAGTATCTATGAAATTCACATTAAATTCTCCGGATTGATATACCGGGTTATTTAATAATTCATAGAGATAATCCACATTCGTGTCGATGCCCTCAATAATAACCTCTCCAAGTGCGCTCTGCATTTTCTGGATTGCTTCATCCCGGTTCTTCGCCCAGACGATGAGCTTTGCAACCATGGAATCATAATATGGAGAAATGCTGCATCCACTGTAAATTGCGGAATCTACACGGATTCCTTTTCCTCCCGGCAAATGAAGATCTGTAATGGTTCCAGGTGACGGCCGGAATCCTTTTTCCGGATTTTCCGCATTGATCCGGCACTCAATGGCATGCCCATTGATTTCAATATCCTGTTGAGTAAATGACAGCTTCTGTCCATCTGCAATACGGATCTGTTCTTTGATCAAGTCAATTCCAGTCACCCACTCAGTCACCGGATGCTCCACCTGAATTCGGGTATTCATCTCCATAAAGTAAAAGGCATCATTGTTCTCTAAAAGAAATTCAATGGTTCCTGCATTGACATAGCCTGCGGCTTTCGCAGCTTTTACTGCTGCCTCTCCCATCTTCTTTCGAAGCTTTGAAGACAACGCCGCTGACGGAGCCTCCTCAATCATTTTCTGATGATTTCTCTGAATAGAGCAGTCACGTTCTCCGAGATGCACTACATTTCCATAGGAATCTGCCAGAATCTGAAATTCGATATGTCTCGGCTCCTCCATAAAATGTTCAATATACATGGTATCATCGCCAAACGCCATCTGGCTTTCCTTCTGTGCGGTCTGAAAGCTTTGCGTGAATTCTTCTTCGGAATATGCCACACGCATGCCTTTTCCACCTCCGCCGAGGGCAGCTTTTATAATAACCGGGTAACCGATTTCCCGTGCAAGCAAAAGTCCGGTATGCACCTCACAGACTGGCTCCTTACTTCCTGGAATGACCGGAACACCTGCTGCTTCCATCGTATTTCTTGCTTCCTGTTTATTGCCAAGCTTTGCAATGACATTTGCCGGCGGTCCGATAAAGGTAATTCCGCACTGCTCACACAGTTCTGCAAATTTACTGTTCTCTGACAAAAAGCCAAAACCCGGGTGAATGGCGTCTGCCCCACTCACCACCGTTGCACTGATAATATTCTCCATACTTAAATAACTCTGAGATGACGGTGCCGGTCCGATACAGACCGCTTCATCTGCAAGCTTTGTATGAAGGGCTTCTGCGTCTGCCTCTGAATATACTGCAACCGTCTCAATTCCCATTTCCCGGCACGCACGGATAATCCGAACTGCAATCTCACCACGGTTCGCAATCAAAATCTTCTTAATCACACAGATCACCTACCCTACTGCAAATGTCAGTACCGCGCTGACTACTTTTTTACCGTCCACTGTAGCGACAGCCTCTCCGACACCAATCGGTCCTTTTTTCCGGATAATTCTTGTTTCCAGACGAAGCTTGTCCCCCGGCACGACCTTTCCTTTGAATTTACATTTATCAATTCCGCCAAAATATGCGACTTTTCCCTGATTCTCCGGCTCACTTAAAATCGCTACCGCACCTGCCTGTGCCAGCGCTTCCACGATCAGCACACCCGGCATGACCGGCTCCTGTGGAAAATGTCCGGCAAAGAACTCTTCCCGGTAGGAAACACATTTGTACGCCACTGCATACTCACCCGGCTCGTAATCTTCTACATAATCCAATAACAGAAACGGATGTCTGTGAGGTATGATTTCCTGAATCTGTTTAATATCCAAATGTTTCATGATAACCTCCTACGCAATTCTGAATAATGGCTGGCCGTACTCTACTGCCTGGCCATTCTTTACAAGAATCTCCGTGACTGTTCCATCAAAATCACTCTCGATTTCATTCATCAGCTTCATGGCCTCGATAATTGCAACCGACTGACCTTTTTTCACGGAATCGCCAACCTGAATAAATGGCTCTGCATCCTCTGCCGGAGCCGCGTAAAATGTTCCCACAAGCGGAGCTTTGACTACATTTCCAACAGGAGCCGCCTCAGATGTCCCAGTCTGTTTCTGTACGCCTTCTTCTAAATCTGTGGCTGCTTTAGAAGAAGCACCTGTAACTTTCACAGCTTCCGGTGTAACAGCCTGCACTGCCGCAGTCGTTCCCATCACCAGGTTCTCTTTCTTATTCAGCTGCAATTTTATACCATTTTCTTCATATTTAAATCCAGTCAGGTCTGACTCAGAGACTTTATCAATCAGTTTCATCAACTGTTCTACGTCCATTTCCAGGTTCCCCCCTTACGCTTCATACTTCTGAATTAAAATTGTTGCATTGTGTCCGCCAAATCCAAGTGAATTGCTCATGGCTGCCTTGATTTCTTTCTCTACCGGACTTCCAATTGCATAATTTAAGTCACATTCTTCATCGGCCTCTTTTGTTCCGACCGTCTGATGGATAAATCCATCTTCCATGCTTTTGACACAAGTAATAAATTCTACTCCGCCTGCTGCTCCAAGCAAGTGACCGATCATGGATTTCGTAGAGTTGATCACCACGTCTTTCGCTGCCTCGCCAAATGCTTTCTTAATGGCGCGTGTCTCGAACAGGTCATTGTGATGGGTACTTGTTCCATGGGCATTGATGTAATCTACCTGTGCCGGTGTAATCTGGGCCTCTTCCATGGCAAGCTCCATTGCCTTCGCTGCACCGCTTCCGTCTTCTGCCGGAGAAGTAATATGATAAGCATCCCCTGTACATCCGTAACCGGTCACTTCTGCGTAAATTTTTGCCCCACGCGCTTTTGCATGCTCCAGCTCTTCCAGCATTACAACTCCCGCACCTTCACCAAGTACGAATCCATCCCGGTCTTTATCAAATGGAATGGAGGCACGAAGTGGATCGGTAGAAGCAGAAAGTGCTGTCAGTGCTGTAAATCCGGCAATACCAAGTGGGCATACACAGCCTTCGGTTCCTCCTGCAAGCATCATATCTGCGTCACCATACTGGATTGTACGGAATGCATCACCAATACAGTTCGTTCCTGTGGCGCAGGCAGTTACGACATTGCTGCATTTTCCACGGAATCCTAACTGAATTGATACATTTCCCGCTGCCATATTGGAAATCATCAAAGGCACCATAAGCGGATTCACTCTTGCCGGTCCCTTGGTCAGAATTTTTTCATAGCTCTGCTCTGCTACCTGAAGACTTCCAATTCCGGAACCAATCATCACACCAGCGCGAAATGGGTCTTCTTTTTCAATCTCCAGTCCAGAATCTTCATAAGCTTCTCTGGCTGCTGCAACCGCATATTGAGAAAATGCTTCCATACGTCTGGCTGCTTTTTTATCCATATGATCTCCCGGCACAAAGTCTTTGACTTCTGCTGCCAGTTTTACTTTATAATCTGTAGTGTCGAACTTTGTGATCTCACCAATTCCAACCTTACCTTTGCGGATTCCGTCCCAAAATTCAGCTACACTATTTCCAATTGGAGTAATTGCACCAAGTCCGGTCACGACCACTCTTCTTTTTAAGACTTTATTATTTGCCATCTTTTTTGTACTCCTTCCCCTGCATCACTTTCTACATTACCATGCCGCCGTCTACATGCAGCACTTGTCCGGTAATATAAGAAGCATCTTCCGATGCGAGAAATGCAACTGCTTTTGCCACCTGATCAGGCTCTCCAAATTTTCCAAGAGGAATCTGGGCAAGCGTAGCCTCTACAACCTTTTCCGGCAGGCTCTGCGTCATATCTGTATCAATAAATCCAGGAGCTACTGCATTCACAGTAATTCCTCTGGAGCCAAGCTCTTTTGCCACAGCTTTTGTAAGTCCGATGATTCCGGCCTTAGAAGCTGCATAATTGGCCTGTCCTGCATTTCCAGACACACCAACTACAGATGAAATATTCACGATGCGCCCGCTTCTTTGCTTTAACATCTGTCTGGATACTGCCTGGATCGTATGAAATGCGCCTTTTAGATTCGTATCTAACACAGCGTCAAAATCTTCTTCTGACATCCGCATCAACAGACCATCTCTTGTAATACCTGCATTATTCACCAGCACATCCAGATGTCCGTATTCTGCGATCACATTTCCAATAAATTCTTTACATGCCACGTTGTCAGAAACATCACATTTATATATAGAAGCTTCTCCTCCATTTTGCTCAATTTCTGTCTTTAATTCCTGTGCTTTTTCCTCGCTGCCACAGTAATTGATCATAACATACATGCCCGCTGCTGCCAGCTCTCTTGCGATTGCCGCACCAATTCCACGGGAAGCTCCTGTCACAACTGCTACCTTTTTTTCCATTTTATTTATAACTCCTGTCATTTTCGCCTTGTTTCTATATGATCTTTTCCAGATCTTCCCATGTTGCTACATTACAGACCTTGACACTTCGGTCAATCTTTTTCATAAATCCTGCCAAAGTCTTGCCCGGCCCGATTTCGATAAATGTATCAACTCCGTCTGCGATCATTTTCTCCATGCTCTGTTGCCAGCGAACGGACGATGTAAGCTGTGTCACAAGTAATCCCGGACTCTTACGAACATCCGTAACTGCTTCTGCCGTCACATTTGTAATATAAGGGATCATAAGCTCATGAAATTCTGTCTTATCTAGCTCCATTTCCAGTTCCTTTGCCGCCGGGAGTAAGAGCGTAGAATGAAACGGACCACTAACATTTAACATTACGGTACGTTTTGCACCCGCCTCTTTCAAATGTTCTGCCGCTTTTTCAACTGCTTTTGTTTTTCCTGTAATAACAATCTGACCCGGACAGTTATAGTTCGCTACAGACACACCTGCAATCTCTGCTGTCACTGCTTCGATTTTCTCTGCATCTAATCCAAGAATCGCGCACATAGCGCCTTCTCCTGCCGGAACTGTATGCTGCATCAAAATTCCACGTTTTCTCACAAGGCGGATCGCATCGATCGGCTCCAGCCCGCCGGCCACAGAGATGGCTGCATATTCGCCAAGGCTCAGTCCCGCTGTAATATCTGGTTTTACTCCACGTTCCATCAGAACTTCTGTCATAGCAAGGCATGTTGTTACCATAGCCGCCTGTGTATATTCTGTCTGGTCTAAGAGATTATTTTCCTCAAAACACAATGCTTTCATATCCAGCCCCAGCTGTTCGCCTGCTTCATCAAAGAGCTTTCTGACACTGGCGCTGTTTTCGTAAAAATCTGCACCCATGCCACATTTCTGCGCCCCTTGTCCCGGATAGATAAATGCAATCTTACTCATATATTTCTTATCCTCCAATTACTATGCTTCGGTTTCATACAGATTCAGAGTGCCTATCAAAGCGTCTGTTTCTCTGACCAGTTTTTGGATCAATGCCTGACAGCTCATCTGCTCATTTACCAATCCCGCGATCTGGCCTGACATGACACTTCCAGTCTTCACATCACCGTCTACGACAGCTTTTCTAAGACCTCCAAGAGTCATAAGTTCCAACTCTTCAAATGGAGCACCTTCCTGTTCCATCTTCAAGTATTTTTTTGTCATCTCATTGCGAAGTGCCCGTACCGGGTGTCCTGTTGTACGTCCTGTGACTCTTGTATCAATGTCACTTGCCTTTAAAATCTTATCCTTGTAATTCTGGTGCACCTGTGCCTCTTCTGTGACAACAAATGCAGTTCCCATCTGTACAGCCTTTGCTCCCAGCATAAATGCTGCTGCAATTCCTCTTCCGTCTCCGATTCCACCTGCGGCAATAACCGGAATATCGACTGCATCAACGACCTGTGGTACAAGTGTCATAGTCGTGCTCTCTCCGACATGTCCGCCAGACTCGCAGCCTTCTGCAACAATTGCATCTGCTCCTGCCCGCTCCATACGTTTCGCAAGAGCCACAGAAGCAACAACAGGAATTACTTTCACTCCTGCTTCCTTCCACATTTCCATATATTTTCCCGGACTTCCGGCTCCAGTCGTCACGACCTGGACACCTTCTTCCACAATTACTTTCGCAACATCAGCCGCATAAGGGCTCATAAGCATAATATTCACTCCAAATGGTTTGTCCGTCAGCTTGCGTGCTGCCCGTATCTGCTCGCGCACCCACTCTGCCGGAGCACTGGCGGCACCAATAAGTCCAAGACCACCTGCTTCTGAAACAGCAGCCGCCAGATGATGCTCAGCTACCCATGCCATACCACCTTGGATGATCGGGTATTTTATTCCGAGAAGTCTTGTTATTTCTGTCTGCATAATTTGTTTCCTTTCTTGCATTCACACTTCTAAAAGAGTCTGCAATTTGTCGAAGGCTATATCTTTATTCTTTATGTGCTTCCACGTATTTCACTACGTCGCCGACTGTTTTGAGTGTTGGAAGGTCTTCTTCCGGAATTTCGATCTCATATTCATCTTCTAATGCTGTTACCATCTCGAAGAGGTCTAAAGAATCTGCGTCTAAATCCTCTTTGAAATCTGCACTCTCTGTAACCTTCTCCACATCAATTGCTAAATTCTCTGCGATAATCTCTCTAATCTGCTCTAACATAATTTTTTCTCCTAGTATAATAATGATGTAGTCAATCAAGACTACTTGGTTAATAAGTTT
>NZ_JAJCNF010000024.1:0-55867 GCF_020560945.1 Dorea sp. 210702-DFI.3.125 | reverse complement strand
CAAAAGTCATATAAAATGAGATTTGAAAGGATTAGAGACTAATTATGATGAAATGCGAATGGATATTGTGTCCTGTTTGTGGGAGCAAAACCCGTAATAAAATTAGGAAGGACACTGTTTTGGAGAATTATCCCCTTTATTGTCCAAAATGCAGACAAGAAAGCTTGATTAAAGTTGACAACTTGAAGATAACTGTCATCAAAGAGCCAGACGCTTAAGACGCAGAGCCGATGAAATTGTGGAACAATTCACGAATCATCGGCTCTTTTTGTTTCGTATTTGAAAGAACAAACTCACCAAATAAAAAAAACGATATTCGGGTGGGTTATTTTGTTATACCCTAAATTACCCTCTGAATTTGTTTTTAAATTTGGAGGGATTTTTTTATGTTCTTTTTTCGGGCGGTTATTCATCTGCTCATACGAAGTAAAATTTATCAATACATAGCATATCAGAGAATGGCAGGAAACCAGTTAAAAAAATTTCTGCCAGTGCAGCGGTACTTCTCACCTTGAAAGTGGAAGTACAATCTCCATACAACAGAATTTGTATTTCCCATAACCGTGAAGGTCACAGAGCCTTTGCGGTTTTTCTTTTGTCGTTTTTTGTTGGAAAGTGCCGCAGGGCTGTTTCTGGTGTGCGTTGCCGCTCCCCGCCTCTCCATCTGGATTTTTACATTTCAAAAATTCAGATTGGAGGTATTAGCGGTGAAATACGCACCAAGAAAAGTATATATCAAAGAAAGCGGCGGCTATGTGGAACTGTCCTATACGGATTTCTGCCGCCGCAGGCAAGCCGACAAGGGATATATGGACAAGCTGTTTATCCCCGTCCAAGGTTGTCTGCTTGAAGTCGTAAGGGAGCAATATGCGGACTTCTACCGTGACAGGGAGCGGTGGCGTTACCTGCAAAAATTAGATGCGAGGAACAGCCTGCTATCTCTGGACGGATTTACGGACAGCGAGGGGAATCCTCTGGACTTTATCGCTGATGAAGCGGCGGACATTGCGGAAACCGTTGTCAATGCTGTTATGGTGGACAGGCTGAAAGCCGCCCTGCCTTTGTTGTCGGATAGTGAGCAGGAGTTGATACAGGCAATCTTTTTTGACGGACTTTCCGAGCGTGAAGTCGGGGCGAGGTTAGGCATAACCCAGAGCGTTGTGAACAAACGCAAAGCCAGAATCCTAAGAAAACTAAGAAAGATAATAGAAAATTAAAATTTAAGGCGTTCAGCCCCCTTGTTTTTTCCTTTGGGAAAATGAGGGGGCTTTTCTCTGCCCTCTCAATCAATTCTGATTGGAGGAAGAAAGAATGGCATACAACCACGGACGGGAGGACAGGAAATGGCGTATCTGGAAAGAAGCGGAGGAAAAGCTGCTGCGTGAGTGCGGCGTTGATGAAGTGACCATTGAGCAGATACGCATAGCGGACAGGGCAGACTTCAATTCCAACAGGCGGTTTTACCGATGGACGAATGACGTTGCGGAATACCTTGAGGACATGGCAGACAGGGAGCGGCAAGCGGAGGTGAATACAGTTGCGGAGTTACTGGACGAGATTGAGAGCGAAAATCTCTATCAAGTATTAGTCACGGTGGACGGGCGTACCTTGAAAATCGTCCTGCTGAAAATGCAGGGGTATTCCACAAAGGAGATTGCCCCACTTGTGCATTTGACGACTGGTGCCATCTATGCGAGGTTAGACCATCTGCGGAAGAAGCTTCGGAAAATTTTGTAAGCGTCTAATACATCCCATTATTCTGCGGGCTACTGGGTGGGGAGTGGAATCTCCCCGCTTATTTTTGGCAGGAGGAAAACGGGATGGCATATAAAGCTAAGGCGTACACGCTTCGGGAGGAATCCACGGAAAGCGGTATAAGGTATTTTATCAGTTTTAAGGACGGGCAGGGGGAACACCACGAACTGGAAGTATCCGAGCAGTTATTCTTTGAATTTCGGCAGATGGAACGCAGGAACAGGAATCTTCTCCAATGGGACGAGCGGCACAGGGAGTTTTCGGAAGTATGGGACGAAACGCTGAACAGGCGGGCGTTAAAGCTGCCTAAGAGCATTGAGGAACAAATGATTGAAGCAGAACGGGCGGAACTGCTCTGTAAGGCGGTTGACAGACTGCCAGAGATACAAAGGCGACGTTTCCTGCTCTACTACGAGTATGAGTTCAATTTTTACCAAATCGCCGCTATGGAGCATTGCACCGCTTCTGCAATACAGAAATCCGTTGCTGTTGCAAAGAAGAAAGTAAAAGCGGAAATGAGGAAATATCTCCAACCATGACCGACACCGCCCGAAAAAGAAATCTGTTTTTTATTTGTGTGGGATTGGCGGTATTACATACTCTCACTTTTTTCGTGGGAGTAAATCTATTTTTAAGGAGGTCAACGCCTATGTGCAACAAAAACAAGATAACTGCCCGAAAGGAGGAAACCCATGCAGAAGTTACAGACAGTCAACGCCGAAACGCTCCTTTATGAGCCGCTTGAGAAGCCGTCCTTTGTGGTGGACAGCCTTATCCCCACAGGCTTGTCGCTGTTCTGCGGCTCACAGAAGATAGGCAAGAGCTGGCTCATGCTGAAGCTGTGCTTATGCGTGTCGCAGGGAATCCCCTTATGGGACATGACGACAATGGAGGGCGATGTGCTTTACCTCTGCCTTGAGGACACGTTCTGCCGCATACAGGACAGGCTGTTCCGTTTGACGGACGAAGCGAGCGGGCGGCTTCATTTTGCCGTGGCAAGCTGCAAGCTGTCAGACGGTCTTATCGTGCAGCTTGAGGATTATCTGAAAGACTATCCAGACAGCAGGCTCATTGTCATTGATACCTTGCAGAAAGTCCGTACAGCTTCAAAAGACAACGCCTATGCAAGCGACTATGGGGACATCTCCCTAATCAAAGATTTTGCCGACAGGCACTCTCTGGCGGTCATTGTCGTACACCACATCCGAAAGCAGAATGACAGCGATGTGTTCAACAAGGTGTCTGGGACGACAGGCTTAACGGGGAGTGCGGACGCTACCTTTGTTCTGGAAAAGGAGAAACGGGCATCTGACACCGCCAAGCTGTATGTAACGGGCAGGGACACGCCCTATCAGGAATACACGCTCCGTTTCCGTGATTGCAGTTGGGAACTTGTGGAGAGGAAAACGCAGGAGCAGCTTGCGAAAGAAACGATACCAGATGTCCTTTTTCGGTTGGTGGATTTTATGAGGGATAAGGAAGAATGGGCAGGCACGGCAACGGAGCTGTTAGCCGCTATGGGGGAAACGGAAACCATACCCACGGTGATTACGAAATGGCTGAATGAATATCACACCACATTTTTAAGCGAGAACCGTATCTGCTACCAGTACAGCCGCAGGAAAGACGGCAGGCAGATTGCCCTTGCAAGGAGGGCGGGTGACAGCGGTGACGGCGGTGACAGCGATATTGGGATACCCCCTGTTACTGTCATTGACGCTTAAAGCCATGTAAAGTTGGCGGCTCTGCCCTGCGGGTGACAGCGGTGACGGCAGTGACAGTGATTTTAGGATACCCTGCCGCTGTCATCCCTACGGGAGAACACCCCGCAAACGCAAAATGCAGGCGTGGGATTCACCCGCCCTTTTCGGGCGTGTAAAATCACCCCTGCGGTCAGAAAAATCTCTCCGATTTTTCCGACTGCGTTTACAGGGTGTAACACACTACACTTTGCCCTGCAAAGAGCCGTGTGCCAGACGTTCCCTCTGGACTCCCTTATGGCAGGTCTTACGCCCTGCTATCCTACGCCTTGCGGCTTCGGATAAAAGAACGGCGGCATGACGGTTACAGCTCTTGCGAGGGAGTATCCCAAAAACACCGTCACCATCGTCATGACCGTCATGCAGGGGATAAGGGTGACAGTTACGGCAATCGGCAGGGGGCATCCCAAAACTGCCGTCACCACCGTCACCGCTGTCACCCAAAGGGCAGTTACCCGCCGAAGAAAGGAAGATGATGGATTATGCCCTATGCAATCCTGCGTTTCCAGAAACGCAAAGCGGGCGGCGTTGCGGCTTGCGAACGCCACAACGAGCGGAAGAAAGAAGCCTACAAAAGCAACCCAGATATCGACATGGAACGCTCTAAAAATAACTATCATCTTGTCGCACCGCCAAAGTACACCTATAAGAAAGAGATTAACCGAAAGGTAGCCGAAGCAGGGTGCAGGACAAGGAAAGACAGCGTGATGATGGTGGAAACGCTCATCACGGCTTCACCAGAATTTATGAACCAGTTACCGCCCGAAGAACAGAAAGCGTATTTTACGATGGCTCTGGATTTCATTTCGGAGCGTGTCGGGGAGCAGAATATCCTCTCCGCAGTCGTCCACATGGACGAGAGAACGCCCCATATGCACCTCTGCTTTGTGCCGATTACACCAGACAATAAGCTGTCCGCCAAAACAATTTTAGGCAATCAAAAGAGCCTGTCGGAGTGGCAGACCGCCTACCATGAGCGGATGTCCTCACGTTGGAATCAGCTTGAGAGAGGTCAATCTTCGATGGAAACCAAGCGGAAACACGTCCCCACATGGCTCTATAAGTTGGGCGGCAGGCTTGATAAGCAGTATGGGGAAATCGTGTCTGCCCTGTCCGACATCAACGCCTTTAACGCAGGGAAAAAGCGTGACAAGGCTCTGGAACTGGTTGCCGCATGGCTGCCCGAAGTGGAGAAATTCTCTAAGGAAATCGGCAGACAGCAGGCGTATATCGACAGCTTAAAGGAGCAAATCGGGCAGGAAGCCGACTATGCAGGGCGTATGCGTGATGAAAAGTACGAGCAGGAATTAAAGGTGCAGAAAGCCAACCAGAGGATATTTGAATTGCAGAGAACCAACGAGCAGATGGGGCGGCTGCTCTCAAAGATACCGCCAGAAGTGTTGGAAGAATTACAGAGAACAGGCAGAAACAAATCAAGAGAAAGGTAAAAAGTGAATGAAGAAACAGGATTTTAAGGTGTTAAAGACCAAAGATTTATACCCGTTTCCCGACAATCCGTTTCATGTTGTGGAGGATGAAACGCTGTCAGAGTTAGCGGAAAGCATCAAGGAATTTGGCATTGTCACGCCGATAATCACACGCCCGAAAGAGGACGGGAACGGTTATGAAGTGATTGCGGGGCAGCGGCGTGTCCGTGCGTCCGAACTTGCAGGTATAAATACCGTGCCTGCATTTGTCCTGCCCTTAGACCGTGACCGAGCCATCATCACCCTTGTAGACAGTAATTTACAGCGTGAAAATATCCTGCCATCGGAGCGGGCGTTTGCCTACAGGATGAAATCCGAAGCCATGAAGCGGCAGGGTTTCCGCACAGACTTAACCTCGTCACAAGTTGTGACGAAGTTGCGGACGGACGACAAAGTGGCACAGGGCTTCGGCGTGGGCAGGATGACCGTCCAGCGTTTTATCCGCCTGACGGAACTGATACCGCCGATTTTGCAGATGGTGGACGAGGGGAAAATCGCCCTCACACCTGCGGTGGAACTGTCCTTTTTGAAGAAAGACGAGCAGGAAAATCTCTTTGCCACGATGGAGAGCGAAGAAGCAACGCCCTCACTCTCACAGGCACAGCGGATGAAAAGCATGAGCCAGAGCGGGCAGCTTGACATGGATATGATATTTTCCATTATGACGGAGGAAAAGGGAAACCAGAAAGAAACCTTGAAAATCAACACAAGCAAACTGAAAAAATACTTTCCGAAGGACACAACGCCGAAGCAGATGGAGGAAACCATCATCCGACTTCTGGAACGTGAGTTGCAGAGAAAACGGAGCAGGGACAGCCGCTAACCTTCTTTTTTCGGGAAGTAAATGCAGGAATTTGGAACAGAAGAAAGACAGAATTTTAAGGAGAATGAGGTAAGGAATGAAAGAAATCCAGTATGAGATTGTAAAGGAAATCGCCGTATTGTCTGCGAGTGACAGCGGCTACACAAAGGAAATCAATCTTATTTCATGGAACGGGAGAGAGCCGAAATATGACATCCGCAGCTTTTCCCCGAACCGTGAGAAGTGCGGAAAGGGTATCACGTTGAACGCTGATGAAGCAGCGGCACTCCTTGAAGCATTACAGAAAGAAGTAAACAGCGGGGATTGATGGTATCTGATTGACAGGGCGGGGCGTTTCCAGACGTTCTCCTGCCCTGTCTGGAAAGGAAGATTTAAGTATGGGCGAGGATAGGAAAACAACTGGAAGAAGAAAGCGTATTGTGCCAAAAGGGCAAGTACAAATGATTATCAGTCGAGAATATATCGGCACACAGACCGTTGCAGAAGCGTTTGTCCCGATTATCTCCGAGGATATTCGGAAGAAGATTGCCGAGGGCGACACCTTCGACAATGAGGGGCTGTCCGCTTAGAATGTACGCAATGGAACATGAAAACGTTAGGACAGATATGGAGGTTTTACAGTATGGCAGGAATAAGAACGGAGAACAAGATTTATGAAGTCGGCATTTACTGCCGCTTATCAAAGGACGATGGCACGGATAACGAGAGTGCGAGCATTGCGACACAAAAATCCATCCTCACGGATTATGTGAAAAGGCAGGGATGGCATTTAGCAAAAACGTATGTTGACGATGGCTACTCTGGAACAAATTTCCAAAGACCAAGTTTCCAGAATATGATTAAGGACATTGAAAACGGGCTGATAAACTGCGTGATTACAAAAGATTTATCCCGTCTGGGGAGGAACTATCTTGATTGTGGGTTATATCTGGAAGTCTTTTTCCCAGAGCATAACGTGAGGTATATAGCGGTCAATGACGGCGTGGACACCTTAAACAAATCCGCTATGGACATCACGCCTTTCCGCAACATCCTAAACGAAATGTATTCTGCCGATGTGTCAGTCAAGATAAAATCGGCGTACCGTGCGAGGTTTCAGCAGGGGAAATTCATGGGAACAACAGCCCCTTATGGCTATGTCAAAGACCCTGCCGACCACAACCATCTGCTGATAGATGACAAAGTTGCCCATGTGGTAAGGGAGATATTCGACCTTGCGTTAGCGGGCAACGGCATCGCCAAAATCCGCAAGCACATCAACAAACAGCATATCCTACGCCCTGCCGCTTATGCGGTGGAGCAAGGGGCAACAGGCTATGAGCGGTACTTTGAGGATAACGAGGAAAACCGTTATATTTGGAGCGAGAACAGCGTGAGGGGCATTTTAAGAAGCCCGATATATGCGGGCAACCTTGCAGGCTACAAGCGGATTGCAGCCAACATGAAAAGCAAGAAACGCCCCTCTAAGCTGCCCGAAGAATGGGAAGTGATACCAGACACCCATGAGGGGATAGTCACGCAGGAGGAATTTGACACCGTACAGCAGCTTATGACGAGCCGCAGGCGGGAGCAGAACGCAGGGGGATTTGAGAATATCTTTTCGGGCGTTATCAAGTGTGCGGACTGCGGCTATGCGATGCGGGCGGCGAGTGCCAACAGGAGGAAACGCCCCGACATCATCGACTGCGTACAATACACCTGCAATAATTATGGCAGATATGGCAATGTTATGTGTACCGCACACAGCATTGAAGCGAGGGACTTATTCAATGCCGTCCTTGCCGACATCAACCGCTTTGCGGATATGGCGGTCAATGATGAAAAGGCGGTCAGAGCCATAGAAAGGCGGCTCACGGAAACAGACCAGAGCAGGGCGAAATCATTAGAGAAAGAAAAGAAGAAGCTGAACAAACGCCTTGCGGAGCTTGACAGGCTGTTTTCCTCTCTCTATGAGGACAAGGTAATGGAGCGTATCACGGAGCGGAATTTTGAGATGATGTCGGGGAAATACCAGAAAGAGCAGCTTGAAATTGAAGCACGGCTGAAAGAGGTAACGGAAACGCTCAATGACAGCTATGAGAAATCGCAGGGCGTGAGGGACTTTCTATCCCTAATCCGCAACTATCAGGGGCTGAAAGAGTTGGACGCAACCATCATAAACGCACTCATAGACAAGATACTTGTTTCGGAACGTGAGAAACTTGCGGACGGGACAGTAAGGCAGGAAATCAAGATTTACTATAAATTCATCGGCTTTGTCGGTGAATTACATATCACACCCACAAAGCGGTGGACGGCGTTAAAGCCTAAAAATTGTACGGTGTGCGGTGTTGAATACGTCCCCAGCTCTGGAATATCAAAGTATTGTCCCGCTTGTGCTAAGAGGATACAGAGGGAGAAATCAAACGAGAGCAAACGCAGGAGTAGGGAGAGGAACCGAAGGGCATGTATTGAACTGTCCGCAAAAAATGACCGACTGACACTGACCGGAGATACGGCACTTAGAGGAACAAAGACTCTAAAAGGACGGGATATGAAGGAGAACGAAGCTTTTGAATTCATGCTGACAGCAGGTGATGACAGCACGAAGAAAGCCATTCAGGACGGTGAGGTGACGATTGCTCAAAATGGAGACAAAGCAGTTGTTGCTGGTGCAGAAGACGGCGTAACAACAGAATTCCAGTTTGGCGATGTTACATTTACAAAGGCAGGAAATTATACATTTGACATTAAGGAAAATGTTCCGCAGACACAGGCAGGAGGCATGACTTACGACGCACACACAACAAAAGTGACAGTTAATGTAGTGCGCGATACAGAAGAATTTGCGAAATTAAAAGCTTCCGTTTCTTATAATAATGGCACAGCCGGAACTGCAACAGATAAGGCTGTATTTGAAAACAGTTATAGCAGTTCTACAGAAGCAGAAGGCGGAACAAGTGCAGAAATTAAGGCAAACAAGATTCTGAATGGCCGGCCGATGAAAGCAGGGGAGTTCCAGTTTAAGCTGGCAACACGTCTGGCGAATGGAAGCAATGGAACAGTAATCCAGGAAAAACAAAACCAGGAAAATGGAAATATTTCTTTTGATTCATTGAAGTATAAAACTTCCAATACCGCAGCCGGAAATACTGCAATTGTACTTAGTAAAGCGGTAAGTGATGGCTATGCTGTAAAATCAACAGATCAGAATGGCAACACAGTGTATACACTCAATTATAGAATTTATGAGGAGACAGCAGAAGGAACTCTTCCAAATGGAGTAAGCGCTGTAACGAACTCTTATGATTTTACGGTGACAGTAACAGACAATGGTAATGGTACGCTGACAGCAGCGACCAATTATCCGGAAGACAAGAATAAGTTTGAGTTTGTGAACCGGTACGGTGCTTCCGAGGTTCCGGTGGCGATTACAGGAAGTAAAACTCTGTCATATGAAGAAGGACTGACACCGGACAGTATTGCAAGAAAGTTCACATTTACACTGGAGGCTCTGACGGAAGGAGCTCCGATGCCGGAAAATACGACAGCCGTAAATGATGCGGCAGGTAATGTCAACTTCGGACAGATTCCATTTGCACTTAGTCAGTTGGAAGGTGTGGCACCGGACGAGAATGGAACGCGAACAAAGGAATTTGAATATAAGGTTACAGAATCAGGAAGTGTTTCCGGCGTGACAAATGATACTGGTGCATCAACAGGCAAGACCTTCAAATTGACATTGCATGATGACGGAGAAGGAACTCTGACCGTGACAAGAAATCCGTCAGACGGCCCATTGTTCAGTTTTACCAATACTTATAATGTCAATGAATTAGCAACCAGTATCACAGACCAGATTAAAATTAATAAGAGCCTGACAGGAAGAGAATTAAGAGACGGAGAGTTCCAGTTTGAACTACTGGAAGGAAGCAGTGTAATTGCAACAGGAACCAATGATGCAGACGGAACTGTCACATTTGATAAGATTACATACACGAAACCGGGAAATCATCTTTACACAGTGCGTGAAGTGAAGCAGGGAGAATCCGGAATTACTTACGATGATCAGACCTACATGATTCATACCAAGATTACAGATAATGGTGATGGAACGCTTAAGGCAGAACATCAGGTGCTGGCAGGAATCGGTGAAGATGACCAGATGATTCCGGCAGAAGAAAATGCAATTACTTTCCAGAATAGTTATAAGGCAGAACCGGCAAATGTAACAATTGAAGCTGTCAAGAAACTGGAAGGAGGAACTCTGAAAGAGGGGCAGTTTACATTCCAGATTAAGGATAAAGATGGAAAAGCAGTTGCGGAGGTTAAAAATAAGGAAGATGGAGCAATCCGTTTTGAAAATCTGGCATTTGATTCAGAAGGTACTTATGAATACACAATTTCAGAAGTAAATGATAAACAGACCGGTGTTACATATGATGAAAACGTGTACAAGCTTACGGTTAGTGTGACAGATGATGGAAGTGGTGTGTTGTCAGCAAAAGTAAGTGGTGATAAAGCGACATTTATAAACCACTATAAAGCAACAGATCCAAAGACAGATCCGAAGTCAGACACAAAACCGAAGACTTCGGCTTCAGATGCGAAGGATAAAGTTCCGGAGACGGGAGATAGCAGTCCTATTGCATTGTATCTGGTTCTGGCAGTGATTGCAGCAATGTCAGGAGTGCTGGTAGTGAGAAGAAAAAATAAATAACAAAAGAGCGTATCGGTACAGATATCCCTAATAGTTTATCCTCCTCTCAGGTGTCATACATCTGGGAGGGGGATTTTTATAACCATATATGTATTAAATTAATTTTTGTATAAACAGAAAAACACAATAAAAATCTGATTATCCGCTAAAACACAGTATCTATCAGCATTTTCAAGGAAACAAACACATCAATTTACTACTTATTTACTACTAACGAATGAGCCTTGATACGCAAGTTTTCCTAGATATGCAAAGATATGGTACAGCATATCAGTATTGAAACAAGAAAAAATTGAATAACTCATAGATTATGGAACGCCTAAAATGACGTTCCTTTTCTATTTTCAGCCGTTCTTATTGGACGGCTTTTTTATTACCCAAAATGAAAGGAGCATTAGATTTATGAAAAAGACATTGAAACGATTGTGTACGGGCTTCTTAGCTCTTGCAACTGTCGTTACTGCTTTACCGACTACACCCGTTCATGCAGAAAGCAAGCAATACTGGACGGAAAGTGCAGAGCGTGTCGGTATCATTGAAAAAGTAATGAATGACGGTTCTATCGGTTCTACATTTAATGAGGGCATGATGAAAGTTGAGGGCGAAACTGCCTATTGTATTGACATTAACACAGATTTTAAGAATGGCTACAAGACCAGAGCTGACGCAAGCTCACGCATGAGTGCCGACCAGATTTCAGATGTGGCGTTATCCTTAGAGTATGTCAAACAGTATAGCGAAGCTCACAAGGAACTGAACTACAAACAAGTCTATCTGTTGGAACAATGTGTAGTCTGGCAGAGATTGAGCGTACATCTTGGCTGGCAATGTGATAACGTGCGAGCTTCTTATGATGAAATTCCAAAGGCAACGCAGGACGAAGTTTTCGCTGGTGCAAGAGCCTTTGTCAAAGAAAATAAAGGACGCTATGAATGTGGCGGTTATATCTACTCTGGCGAGGGGCAGGAATTGGGACAATTCTGGGCGAAGCTGAATGTCGGAAATGCGAAACTGCAAAAGACTTCCAGTAATACCAGCATTACAGACGGTAACGGGAATTACTCTATTGCAGGTGCGACCTATGGTGTCTTTTCTGATAAGGACTGCACGAAACAGCTTGCCACCCTTACGACTGATGAAAACGGAAATACAGATGTTGCAGAGGTAAAGGCTGGCACAGTTTATATCAAGGAACTATCCGCACCAGCAGGATATAAAGTGGATAAAACAATCTATCCATTAACAATCAAAGCTGGCGAAACAGCGACCTTGAAAGTATCAGATACACCCAAAGTAACAGACACTTTGATTGAGCTTTTCAAGATTGATATGGAAACACAGAAAGACAATCCGCAGGGAAACGCTTCTTTAGCAGGTGCGGAATTTACATGGAAGTATTATGCTGGCTTCTATAACAAAGACAATCTCCCTGCCGAAGCTACTCGTACATGGGTTACAAAGACAATCGCTGAAACAGACAGCGACGGAACAACCCACTACATCACAAAATTAGCGGACGCATACAAGGTATCTGGCGACAGTTTCTATATGCAGGACGGCAAGGCGGTTCTTCCACTTGGGACGCTAACCATAGAAGAAACAAAAGCTCCAAACGGCTACTTATTAGAGGGTGCATATATGCAGGCTGGCGATAAGTCCGAACAGATAAAAGGCTTATACCTTACACAGATTACCGAGGACGGCGACCTTGCCGTACTATCTGGAAGTAACCAGTTTTCCGTATCAGACAAGGTTATCCGTGGCGGTGTGGAAATTCAGAAACGAGATTTAGAAACGGGCGATACGAAGCCACAAGGAAGTGCCACTTTGAAAGATACTGCTTTTGACATCATTTCCTTAAATGACAATTCTGTTTTGGTTGAGGGCAAGCTATACAAGAAAAATGAAGTGGTAAAGACAATTCGTACCGATATTGAGGGTATCGCTTCTACTTCTGCCGACCTTTTACCTTATGGAAATTTCCGTATCGTTGAGAGTGAAGCTCCAAACGGATATTTGACAGACGGTGCAAAACCGATTGATTTTGCAATCACAGAAAACGGGAAAATCGTGGACTTAACCGACGAAGCCCACTCTATCTACAATCAGATTAAGCGTGGGGATATTGAGGGCGTGAAAATCGGAGCAGGCACACACAAACGTCTTGCTGATGTTCCCTTTAGGATCACAAGCAAGACAACGGGCGAAAGTCATATTGTGGTAACTGATGATAACGGGCAGTTCTCCACTTCTTCTGAATGGGCTTCTCACAAGCACAATACCAACGCAGGAAAGACCAGCGAGGACGGTGTGTGGTTTGGAACTTCTGAACCAGACGATAGCAAGGGTGCATTACCTTATGATACTTATATCATTGAAGAAATGCGTTGTGATAGTAACAAAGGCTTTGAACTTATCCCACCTTTTGAAATTGTGGTATCAAGAAATAATCTTGTGATTGATTTAGGAACGCTGACTGATGAATACGAAAAAGAAATCTCTATCCATACCACAGCAACCAGCAAGGACGGCGAAAAGACTATCCTTGCAGGAAAAGAAGTAACAATCGTTGATACTATAAAATTGGACGGACTTACAAAAGGCACAAAATACCAGCTCAAAGGCTGGCAGATGTTAAAAGAAGAAAATGCCGAGCTTATCATTGATGGGAAACGTGTAGAAAATGATTATACCTTTGTTGCTGATGATGAAGAAATGAAAGTGGAAATTTCCTATACATTCAATGCGTCTGCTTTAGGTGGCAAGAACCTTGTTACCTTTGAAGAATTGTATGATTTGAGCAATCCAGACGAACCCGTGAAAGTTGCGGAACACAAGGACATTGAGGACGACGGACAGACTGTATTGATTACAGAGCGTATCATCAAGATACATACAACTGCTACCGATAAGGACGGCAACAAAGAGCTTGAAGCTGGAAAAGAGGTAACAATCATTGATACCGTAACCTTAGAGGGCTTAGAAGTCGGTACACAGTACAAACTTGTGGGCTGGCAGATGTTGAAAGAAGAAAATGCAGAACTTCTTATCAACGGAAAGCGTGTGGAAAGTGATTATACGTTTACCGCTGACAGCGAAGCTATGAAAGTGGAAGTTGCTTTTATGTTTGACGCTACTTCTCTTGACGGCAAACAGCTTGTAACTTTTGAAGAATTATACGATTTCAGCAATCCAAACGAGCCGAAGAAAGTTACCGAGCATAAGGATATTGAGGATAAGGGACAGACGATTACTTTTAAGGAAAAGCCAGAAGAACCAGAAAAACCCGAAACACCACCGACACCAGAAAAGCCTAGCAGACCTAGCGACAGTCCCAAAACGGGCGATAACACAAACCTTTACGGACTGCTTGCACTTCTTTTGACTTCTGGTGCTGGACTGGCAGGTATCTTCTTCTACAAACGCCGTAAAATGAAGAAATCATAAGGCGGTAACGATATGATGAAAGAAAAATCACGCTCTCCGCCGAAGTGGTCAAACGGCAGACTTCCGCTTATTCTGGCTTGTCTACCAACAATCTGCAAGAACACGGATAGTCAAGGGTGCGAAAGCATTGATTTTACCCTTTACTATCTGTGGGATTGCTGGTACTTCCCGAACCGCCAGAATAAGAAATCACAATCAATTAACTTATCAAAATAGAAAGAAATGAGGTAAAACATTATGGAAATGAAATATGTCGTGCCAGATATGGCACAGTCTTTTGGAACTTTTGAATTTGCAGGCGAAAGTGAGCCAGTCTTTGAAAGAGATAAAAATAACCGCAGGGTCTTAGCCAGACGAAGCTATAACCTTTATTCTGACGTACAGAAAGGCGAAAATGTTGTAGTGGAAATTCCCGTGCAGGCAGGCGAAAAGCATTTCAAGTATGAGCAGAAAGTAAAACTTGTCAATCCGAAGTTATACGGCAGAGGTTACGCTATCGGGGATATGGGACATACCGATTATGTGTTAGTTGCTGATGATATTGTAGCAGTTGAAGAAAAGTAAAGGAGTGAAGAATTTATGAGATTATCAAACGGTTTTGTTATTGACAAAGAGAAAACATTTGGAGAATTAAAATTTACAGCGGTGCGTGATGTTTTCTTACAGAATGAGGACGGGACACCGAGTACCCAGCTTAAAAAGCGTATCTATGATTTGAAGTGCAGTCTGCATGGTGGAATTATCCCCGTATCTGTACCGCCAGAAGTACCGTTAAAGGACTTTCCGTACAATGCAGTTGTGGAACTTGTCAATCCAGTAGCCGATACGGTATCAAGAAAGACCTATACGGGTGCAGATGTGGACTGGTATGTAAAGGCAGAGGATATTGTGTTGAAGAATAAAGGTAACCAGAACGCAGGCAATCCACAGAACCATACACCGCAGGGACAGACGAAGAAATAGAATGATACAATCAGCTTTTTACTTTGAATAAAGTGTAAAGAAAAGTTATAATCTATGTATATTTTTATAATGTCAAAGCAGGTTGACAAATTGCCAACAAAGATTGGTTGAAGAAAACTCTTATTTTTGTAATACTATTCTTGCGGTCGCAAATAAAGAATACTATTAGGAGGCAATATATGAATTTTAATGAAAAGCTGATAAACCTTAGAAAATCAAAGGGACTTTCTCAAGAAGAATTAGGAAATGAGTTAAAAGTTTCCAGACAAACAATTTCAAAATGGGAGTCATGTCAATCTTATCCAGATTTTCAACGCTTAGTATTGTTAAGCGATTATTTTGGATTAACATTAGACGAATTAGTAAGAGATATTGATGTACAAGAGGTAAGAGAAAAAAACTTGAATAACGAAAAACTATCTTCAATATACAGCGATATGAATGAAGCAAAAAATTTTATTAGAGTTTGTCTTGTTATTGGTGTAGTAATTCTTATCTTTTTTGCAATGATTGTTACGTATGGAATATTCTTTGTAAAATAAAATGTAAATTCTTGTATATCAATCAAAGCAGTTAGTTTTAGGATTGACTGCTTTTTTCGTACCCAGAAAGGAGTGATTGATTTATGCAAAAGATTTGGAATAAAGGACACCGTATTAGAGCCAGCGACAAGCACTACGCTCCGCAGGGACAGCCGAAAAAATAGGATTGCTAACTAGATTTTCATTGTAGAGGATATATGGAACTGTTATAATATGGGTATGGTGAAAGCGACAAATTAGTAGTTTTGGAGGTAATACGGTATGAAATATATAGGTGGTATTATAACGGCATATATTGTTTTACTCGTTTTGGATATAATACAAAGCAGAAATCACAAACGAACTCAATCTATAAAAAAATTCACTATAAGAACAATAACTGATGTATCATTTATATGTGCAATAGGTGCTTTGTTTGTACTTGTTGTCTTTATTTGGGGATTTTGGAGTGAACCTGAAAATTTTTGTTCTAAAAGATATTTGATGATCATTATCCCATTTTCTATTATTTGGTTTGGAGTTACTTTTTTTGGTATGATTGCTCCGTTAAAAGGAGTGTGGGAGATAAAAGTTGAAGAAGATAATATCACGGTTATTAAAATGTTTATTTTTAGAAGACATTGGAAAATATCAGACATATCCTATTGTAAAATGAAACGCGGTGGTATGAATGTGTATGTCAATGGAAGAAAGAAAAAAGCATTTTTTGTTGATGGTATGACAGACCATTTTGATAACTTTATAAAACGGATGGAAAAAGAGGGAAAAGAGATTATTATTCCAGAGCCAAAAGAAAAGAACTAAGTGTATTAAAAAAAGTGAATTTTAGTTTTGCAACTTTATATCCATACATACAAAGCAGTTAGTCTTAGGATTGACTGCTTTTTTCATACCCAGAAAGGAGTGATTGATTTATGCGTAAGATTTGGAATAAAGGACATCGTATCAGAGCCAGCGACAAACACCTTGTTTACCATTATTGTATAGGAACGCTTCTGCTTGTATTCGTGGCGGTTCTCTTGCTACTCAATATCAAACAGCTCATGCGTACCGATTGGGAGCATTTCAGCTTGTTAGAAAATGGCTTGACGCTTTCCTCTTACAACTTGATAACCATACTGATAGCGACTGGTGTTTGTGCATTGGTCGCTTTTCTATATTACCGCTTCTGTTACGACAGTTTCAAGAAGCTCCTGCACCGTCAAAAGCTGGCAAGAATGATACTGGAAAATAAGTGGTATGAAGCCGATACCGTACAAGACAGCGGTTTTTTTACTGACCTGCAAAGCAGATCAAGGGAAAAAATCGTCTGGTTTCCAAAGATTTACTATCAAATGGAAAAAGGCTTGCTTCATATCCGCTGTGAAATTACACTGGGGAAATATCAAGACCAGCTTTTACGGTTAGAGGATAAATTGGAAAGTGGCTTGTATTGTGAGCTAACCGACAAGACCCTGCATGACGGCTATATCGAATATACCCTGCTTTATGATATGATAGCGAACCGCATTACCATTGATGAAGTACGGGCAGAAAACGGCTGTCTTAGACTGATGAAAAATCTTGTCTGGGAATATGACGCACTCCCTCACGCTCTGATTGCTGGTGGAACTGGTGGCGGTAAAACCTATTTTCTGCTGACGCTCATTGAAGCCTTACTACATACCAACGCTGTCCTTTACATCTTAGACCCGAAGAACGCTGACCTTGCGGACTTGGGGACAGTTATGGGAAATGTGTATCACACCAAAGAAGAAATGATTGATTGCGTCAATGCTTTTTATGAGGGCATGATACAGCGAAGTGAGGAAATGAAGCGACACCCAGACTATAAGACGGGCGAAAACTACGCCTATCTGGGACTTCCACCCTGCTTTCTTATCTTTGATGAATATGTGGCATTTTTTGAAATGCTGGGGACGAAAGAAAGCGTGAGCTTACTTAGCCAGTTAAAGAAAATCGTTATGTTAGGGCGACAAGCAGGTCATTTCCTTATCGTTGCCTGCCAGCGTCCAGACGCAAAATATTTCTCGGACGGTATCAGAGATAACTTCAATTTTCGTGTGGGATTGGGGCGTATCAGCGAACTAGGTTACGGTATGCTGTTCGGTTCAGATGTGAAAAAGCAGTTTTTCCAGAAGCGTATCAAGGGGCGTGGCTACTGTGATGTGGGAACAAGCGTGATAAGCGAATTTTACACGCCTTTAGTCCCGAAAGGACATGATTTTTTGCAGACTATCGGCTCTCTTGCACAAGCAAGGCAGGACGGGACGGCGACGTGCGAAGCGAAAGGCGACGGCACGGACTAGCCGTTGCTGGTGTGGCGTAAGCCACGCCAGCAGGTAAAACCCCTCGGTATCTAACAGAGGGGTACGTTTGCAAATAGACAATAGACAAAAAACATAGGAAACATAAGGCTTCTGGCATGATTTCCTAGCAAAAATCGGCTGTGAAGTTGCCTTAAAAAACTTCACACTTTACAGATTGGGGGTATGGTTCTGAATGAAGAACAATGGATAAAAGAATTACGGGAGAAACGGATTGCTTACGGTATCTCACAAGGCAGGCTGGCGGTGGCTTCTGGTATCACAAGGGAATATCTCAACAAGATAGAAAGCGGAAAAATGAAGCCGTCAAAGGAGCTTCTGGAAACTCTGCATAAAGAACTGGCAAGGTTCAATCCAGAAGCACCGCTTACCATGCTGTTTGATTATGTGAAAATTCGTTTTCCTACGCTGGATATACAGCACATCATCAAAGATATATTAAAACTGAATATCAACTATATGCTCCATGAAGATTACGGACATTACAGCTATACGGAGCATTATTCTCTTGGGGACATCTTTATCTATACGTCGGCTGACGAAGAAAAAGGTGTCCTTTTAGAGTTAAAAGGGCGTGGTTGCCGACAGTTTGAAAGTTACCTGCTGGCACAGCAAAGAAGCTGGTATGACTTTCTCATGGACGCACTCGTAGATGGTGGCGTGATGAAGCGTATCGACCTTGCTATCAACGACCATACGGGCATTTTGGATATTCCAGAGCTTGCGGAAAAATGCAGGAAACGGGAATATATCGGAAAGTCCAGAAGTTATAAGTTTTACCAGTCGGGCGAGCTTATCAAGCACAGAGAGGACGACAGAGAATATATGGGACGCACCCTTTATCTTGGTTCGCTGAAATCAGATGTGTATTTCTGTATCTATGAAAAGGACTATGAGCAGTACGTCAAGCTGGGGACACCGCTGGAAGAAGCTGATATTATCAACCGTTTTGAGATACGGCTTCGCAATGAACGTGCCTATTATGCAGTACGGGATTTGCTGACCTATTATGACGCAGAGCGGACCGCCTTTTCTATCATCAACCAGTATGTGCGGTTTGTTGATGAAGAACCAGACAAGCGGAAAAATGACTGGAAACTCAATGACCGCTGGGCTTGGTTTATCGGCGATAACAGACAGAGCTTGAAGCTGACGACAAAGCCAGAGCCTTACACCTTAGACCGTACATTGCGTTGGGTACAAAGGCAGGTAGCACCGACCTTGAAAATGCTGAAAAGAATTGATAAGGGAAACGGTACAGACTACATGGAAACAATCGAACAGCAGGCAAAGCTCACAGAAAAACATGAAATGATAATCAAACAGCAGACGACCCCTGCAAAAGATTTGGTGGAAAGTTAGGAGTGATAAAAAATGTGGATATTATTAAAAGACTTCCTGCTGGTATCTCTGGGAATGGGTATCGGCATAGTCTTGATGTGTATTTTGACTGTCGGCAAAGAAGCTGACTGTGAAATGAAACAATTAGAAGAAAGAGAGGACAAATAACATGAATTTCGGAAACAATTTGTATCAATGGTTTTTATCAAACGCACAGAGCTTGGTGCTTATGGCGATTGTGGTTATCGGTATCTACTTAGGGTTCAAGCGTGAGTTTTCCAAACTTATCGGCTTCTTGGTAGTTGCCTTGATTGCTGTCGGTTTGGTATTTAACGCCGGCGGTGTGAAAGATGTACTGTTAGAGCTATTCAACAAGATTATCGGTGCATAAATTTTTATTGTGATGTTGTTAATGGGGTGATATAATATGGATATAAAAATACAACTTTAGGAAGTGATATTTTATGTTAGGATTTAGTATAATGATGTGGTTTGTTTCTGCTATCCTTATATTCGTGAGTATTTCTTTATTAAAGGGAAATTACTCTTTTGTTCATGGTAAAGTATTTGATACTACTGATAACAAAAAAGGATATGCAAAAGAATTAGGAAAACCTGTTTTATTCGTAGGGATTGGTATTTTAGTATCTGGGGTAATTGCGATTATAGTAAAAAATCATTCTATTCCTACCGCAGTTTTTTTCTTGGCAATTATAGCTGGTATTGCTGGACTATGGCTACACAAAATACAAAAAAACTTCCGAAAATTTTAGTTTACAAATTTATATTTATATGCAAAGCAGTTGGTCTTAGGATTGACTGCTTTTTTCTTACCTAAAATTTCAGATTGGAGTGATTACATGAACGATATTTTTAAGGATATGCAGGCAAAAGTCGGCTGTGAATACATTTCCGACCTGCCCTCTTACAAGCGTAAGGTGTGGCAGGAAATGAAACGGTTGAACCCTGCCGATTATGAAGAAAAACAGTTAGAAGATTTTTCAAAGTATGTGTTTGGTATGTCGTACCAGAGCTTAAAAGATGTGATGAAACAACAGAAAGGACGTGAGGAACAATGCAGGAAACAAGGGTGCTGGTGGAAACGAGAGGAACAACTGGCAAAGAAACAACATCATACTGGTTTGAACTGCCGATAGATGTTGCCGAGTTTGAAGAAAAGTTAGGTATCGGTGCAGAAAGTGGGGATTACCGTATTATCGAAAAGGTGTTGCCTTATGCTGATGAAGTCCACGAACATACAAGCGTGTACCAGCTCAACGAATTAGATTTTATGTACCGCCAGCTTTCAAGCGATATGCAGGAAGAATATGTATCACTACTTACGGTGTTTGAGAATTTAGAAGCACTTTATATTTGCAGGAACGTGATTACGGTTTATCCTGACTGCAAAAGCATGATAGATGTTGCAAGGCAAAAGCTGATGAACGACCCGACATTTAAGCATTTATCCGAGGACTGTCAAGAATATTACTTTGACTTTGAAGCCTATGCTTCTCACTTGCAGGAACACGGGAAATTTTTAGTAACAGAACACGGTATCTTTGAACTGCCAGAGTAGGAAATGAGGTGGTGCTTATGATTGATGATATGGCGGTTTATATTGCTAATCTTGGCAAATACAATGAGGGCTATTTAGTCGGTGCTTGGTTCACGTTTCCTATTGACGAGGAAGATGTGAAAGAAAAAATCGGCTTGAATGAACAGTATGAGGAATACGCTATCCATGATACCGACAACTTTCCCATTGCGATTGGCGAGTATGTTTCCATTGAAGAACTCAATGAGATGTATGAAATGATAGAGGAACTTCCCGACTATATTGTAGAGTGTCTGGACGAATTTATCAGCCACTATGGGACGCTGGAAGAAGTCGTGGAACATAAGGACGATATTTACTATTATCCCGACTGTGAAACCATGACAGATGTTGCCTACTACTACATAGACGAATTGCAGGCACTTGGGGACATTCCACCCAGCTTACAGAATTACATTGACTATGAAGCCTACGGGCGAGATTTGGATATGGGCGGTTGCTTTATTGAAACAAGCCGAGGTATGTGCGAGATACCATATTAACGCTGGAAGATCAGCGACAAGCATGGTTGCTACTGACAGCGTATTTCTCTTTTAAGGGACAGTCTGAAAATGGCTGTCCTTTTCTATTTTGAAAGGAGCTGAAAGAACTTGAAAAAGATTAAAAGCTACACGGGTATCTGGAACGTGGAAAAAGTCTTATATGCAATCAATGACTTTAACTTACCCTTTCCCGTTACTTTTACACAGATTACATGGTTTGTGATTACGGAATTTATCATCATTCTGTTTGGGGATATTCCCCCACTTTCCATGATTGAGGGAGCATTTCTCAAATACTTTGGTATTCCCGTTGCTCTCACTTGGTTCATGTCGCAGAAAACCTTTGACGGAAAGAAGCCGTACAGCTTTTTGAAATCACAGATAACCTATGCCCTGCGACCAAAAATCACTTATGCAGGAAAAGCCGTAAAACTGCATAAGCAGACCTTGAATGAAACAATCACGGCAGTAAGGAGTGTGAACTATGTTCCCGATAAAATATATTGACAATAACCTTGTCTGGAACAAGGACAATGAAGTGTTTGCCTATTATGAGCTGATACCGTACAACTATTCTTTTCTATCCGCAGAGCAGAAATTTATCGTGCATGACAGCTTTCGCCAGCTTATCGCACAGTCCCGTGAGGGTAAAATTCATGCGTTGCAGATTGCCACAGAAAGCTCAATCCGAAGTATGCAGGAGCAGTCAAAGAAGCTGGTAACGGGAAAATTAAAGGAAGTTGCCTATCAGAAGATAGACGAACAGACCGAAGCGTTAGTATCTATGATTGGGGACAATCAAGTGGACTACCGCTTTTTTCTTGGCTTTAAGCTCATGGTTACGGAAGAACAGCTCAATCTGAAGAACATCAAAAAATCGGTGTGGCTGACGTTCACAGAATTTCTCCATGAAGTGAACCACACGCTGATGAATGATTTTGTTTCCATGCCGAATGATGAAATCAATCGTTACATGAAAATGGAAAAGTTACTGGAAAATAAAATCTCCCGTCGCTTTAAGGTGCGTCGCTTGGAAATCCATGATTTTGGGTATCTCATGGAACATCTTTACGGCAGGGACGGTATCGCTTATGAAGATTATGAGTATCAGTTACCAAAGAAGAAATTGAGGAGAGAAACGCAGATAAAATACTACGACCTTATCCGTCCGACAAGATGTGTGATTGAGGAAAGCCAAAGGTATTTACGATTGGAACATGAGGACAAGGAAAGCTATGTGTCCTACTTTACCGTCAATGCGATTGTCGGCGAGCTTGACTTTCCGTCGTCTGAAATCTTCTATTTCCAGCAACAGCAATTCACATTCCCCGTTGATACTTCTATGAATGTAGAAATCGTGGAAAATCGAAAAGCATTAACCACAGTCCGCAACAAGAAAAAGGAATTGAAAGACCTTGACAATCACGCCTATCAAGCTGGAAGTGAAACCAGCTCAAATGTGGTGGACGCTTTAGACAGCGTGGACGAGCTGGAAACAGACTTAGACCAGAGCAAAGAAAGTATGTATAAGTTAAGCTACGTGATACGGGTGTCTGCACCCGATCTTGACGAGCTGAAACGCCGTTGTGATGAAGTCAAGGACTTTTACGACGACCTCAATGTAAAGCTGGTGCGTCCTGCTGGGGATATGCTGGGGCTTCATTCTGAATTTCTTCCTGCCAACAAGCGATATATCAATGATTATGTGCAGTATGTAAAATCAGATTTTTTAGCAGGGCTGGGCTTTGGAGCTACCCAGCAGTTAGGAGAAAACACGGGTATCTATATGGGCTATTCCGTTGATACGGGAAGAAATGTGTACCTGCAACCGTCTTTAGCTTCGCAGGGCGTAAAAGGTACAGTTACCAACGCTTTAGCGTCTGCTTTTGTCGGTTCGCTTGGCGGTGGGAAGTCGTTCTGCAACAATCTTCTGGTGTATTATTCGGTGTTGTTTGGCGGTCAAGCAGTCATTTTAGACCCCAAAGCCGAGCGTGGCAACTGGAAAGAAACGCTCCCAGAGATAGCCCATGAAATCAATATCGTAAATCTTACCAGCGACAAGGACAATGCAGGACTTCTTGACCCATTCGTGATTATGAAGAATGTAAAGGACGCTGAAAGTCTGGCAATCGACATCTTAACATTCCTTACGGGTATTTCCTCTAGGGACGGCGAAAAATTCCCCGTACTTCGTAAAGCGGTTCGTTCCGTTACCCAGAGCGACAGTCGGGGCTTGCTCCATGTGATAGACGAGCTACGCCGTGAAGATACGCCCATATCAAGAAATATCGCAGACCATATCGACAGCTTCACGGACTACGACTTTGCACATCTGCTGTTTTCAGACGGTACGGTGGAAAATGCAATCAGCCTTGATAACCAGCTCAATATCATTCAAGTAGACGACCTTGTACTGCCAGATAAGGACACGACCTTTGAGGAATACACGACTATTGAATTATTGTCGGTGTCTATGCTGATTGTGATTAGTACCTTTGCCCTTGATTTTATCCATTCGGACAGAAGTATTTTTAAGATTGTCGATTTGGACGAAGCGTGGGCGTTCTTAAATGTGGCACAAGGAGAAACGCTCTCTAACAAGCTGGTTCGTGCTGGACGAGCTATGCAGGCAGGCGTTTATTTCGTTACACAATCTTCTGGGGACGTGGCAAAGGAAAGTCTGAAAAACAATATCGGCTTAAAATTCGCTTTCCGTTCTACTGACATCAACGAGATAAAACAGACCTTAGAATTTTTCGGTATCGATAAGGACGATGAAAACAACCAGAAACGGCTTCGTGATTTGGAGAACGGACAATGCTTATTGCAGGACTTATACGGGCGTGTCGGTGTGGTACAGATACACCCAGTTTTTGAAGAACTGCTACACGCCTTTGATACCAGACCGCCCGTACAGAGAAATGAGGTGGAGTGATGAAAGAAAGGATAAAAGGTGCGTTCACAAAAAGGAAGATACTTCACTTTCTCAAAATGGCTCTGTTCGTGGTGGCACTCTCCCTTATCCTGCTTTCACTTCTGGGGACGGTGGCTCATGCGACGGGGCTTGTGGACGATACCATAAACGCAGAAAATCTTTACTCTAAATATCCGCTGTCGAATTACCAGCTTGATTTTTATGTGGATAATAGCTGGTCGTGGTTGCCGTGGAACTGGCTGGACGGGATTGGAAAATCGGTGCAGTACGGGCTTTACTGCATTACCAATTTTGTCTGGACGATAAGCCTTTATTTAAGCAATGCTACGGGCTATGTGGTGCAGGAAGCCTATAAGCTGGACTTCATCAATGATATGGCAGACAGTATCGGAAAAAGCATACAGACCCTTGCAGGCGTAACACAGAACGGTTTTTCCAGCTCTGGCTTTTATGTCGGTTTCCTGCTTCTCATTATCTTAGTGGTGGGACTTTATGTTGCCTATACAGGACTGATAAAACGGGAAACCAGCAAGGCACTTCACGCTGTTATCAACTTTGTGGTGGTGTTCGTGCTGTCCGCTTCTTTTATTGCCTACGCTCCCGACTATATCAAGAAGATAAATGAATTTTCATCAGACATCAGTACCGCTTCTTTGGACTTGGGAACAAAAATCATGCTCCCCAACTCTGACAGCGAGGGCAAGGACAGCGTGGACTTGATACGGGACAGCTTATTTTCTATTCAAGTGGAACAGCCGTGGTTACTCTTACAATTCGGGAACAGCAACGCAGAAGAAATCGGGGCAGACCGTGTGGAAGCTCTGGTATCAGTAAGTCCAGAGGACGAGGACGGAAAGACCAGAGAGGAAGTCGTGAAAACAGAAATCGAAGATAACGACAACAACAATCTGACGATACCGCAGGTCGTGAACCGTTTAGGCATGGTGTTCTTCCTACTGTTCTTCAATTTAGGGATAACGATATTTGTATTCTTGCTTACGGGCATGATGTTATTTAGCCAGATACTTTTTATTATCTTTGCAATGTTTTTACCTATCAGCTTTTTACTTTCCATGATACCGAGCTATGAAAGCATGGCGAAGCAGGCAATCGTAAGGGTGTTTAATACCATAATGACACGGGCAGGAATAACGCTCATTGTAACGGTGGCGTTCAGCATTTCCAGTATGTTTTATAACATCTCCACGGACTATCCGTTCTTTATGGTAGCGTTCTTGCAGATAGTATGTTTCGCTGGTATTTATATGAAGCTGGGCGATTTAATGAGTATGTTCTCTTTGAACGCTGGCGACAGTCAAAACATGGGACGCAGGATATTCCGCAGACCATATCTGTTTATGCGACATAGAGCTAGGCGTATGGAAAGACGGCTTGCTGGTGCGGTTACTGCTGGCGGTGTTGCTGGTGCGGTGGTAGGTAGCACGATTTCAAACAGAAAACCGACAAGGAACACAGCCACAAAAGACAGTCGGGGCAAAGGCTCGTACAGACTATATGTTTTGTGCGGGCTTTTTTCATACCCGAAAAAAATTTAAAAATTTTTCAAAAGAGGTCATTAAATCACACCTTTCATTCCCTATATGGTGCGGAAAGAGGGATAAACACTTTTCAAATCATAGTGGAAAGGGGGTGAGATTGATGAAACCGTCTGACTTCCAGAAAACAGTTCAATGTCGCTTTGAAAGTTGTTTGAAGAAAGTTGTCCGTCATATTGTAAAGGACTACCAACAAGGATTGAAACGACGAAAAGATAAAGAAATTCCATTCTGTGAACTTCCAGAAATTTTCGTTGAAAATTTTGCTGTGTGGGATGACTACGAAACAGATTATACAATCTTTTCAGTATGTGGCATTGATATTCGTGTCCTTGATGATGAGCTGGCAGAAGCCTTGAAAAAACTTCCAGAAAGAAAGAGAAATACTCTGTTAATGTATTACTTCTTGGAAATGACAGAAAGTGAAATTGCCAACTTACAAAAGATTACGCAAAGCGGTGTATTTAGAAACCGACATCATGCTTTGGAAACTATGAAAAAAATACTAAAGGAGAAGCAGTAAAATGAAGCAAACATTTAAGAAGCCGTCCTACTATTTGCTTTCGCAAGCAATGGACGGGGACGAAAAAGCGATTGAAAAAATACTGGCATTTTATGACCCGTACATATCAAAGTGCTGTTTGCGTCCACTCTATGATGAATACGGCAATGTCTATATTGTTGTAGATATGGAGTTAAAGGGACTTATCCGAGAAGCACTTATCAAAATGATTTTAGGGTTTGATATTGCCTTAGAAATCGAAGAAGAATAAGCAGTTTTTAGCAGAGCATGGTTTAATGTCCCCCTCTTTCCTGCTCTGCCCTGCTTTTACATGAAAGCAACACGCTTTCGCCACAGCTCTTTGACAACTGAATAAAGCAGACGGATACGTTTGTGAGATAGCGAGCCACGGGGACTGTACGCCACGACCTTTCCAAAAGAAAGCGAGCGACCCACGCAGTGATCCGAGAGCGACTGTTGGAAAAGTCGTTTTGCCATGACCTATCCTCACAGAATAATGATACGTCCGCATGGTGCGGTTCTGCCCACAAGAATGGG
Organism: Dorea sp. 210702-DFI.3.125; assembly: GCF_020560945.1. Lineage (NCBI taxonomy): Bacteria > Bacillati > Bacillota > Clostridia > Lachnospirales > Lachnospiraceae > Dorea > Dorea sp. 210702-DFI.3.125. The sequence goes on along the minus strand of NZ_JAJCNF010000024.1, from coordinate 29,072 downwards.
AATAGTTGAGATACTAATGGAGCTTTCCAAAGCCGTCTGTCTGCTTGTAAAAAACAACACACAGTAAAGGGGGTGCATAGATTATGAACAATACTGATGTGCCTATCTGGGAAAAATATACGCTGACGATTGAAGAAGCGTCTAAATACTTCCGCATTGGCGAAAAAAAATTGCGTAAATTAGCCGAAGAAAATATTGACGCTGGCTGGGTTATCGTGAACGGTAATCGTATTCAGATTAAGCGAAAACAATTTGAAAAAATCATAGATACATTGGACGAAATCTAATGTCATTGAGCCGTAGATATGGTATAATAAAGTATAGCGTATCACGGCTCATTCCATGACGGAAAGGAGCTTTACACTATGTCTAATGTAAAACGAAAAGACAGTAAAAATCGCAATTTGCGTAATGGAGAGAGCCAGCGAAAAGACGGAAGATACGTTTATAAATATACCGATATATACGGAAAGCCACAATTTATCTATTCTTGGAAACTTGTACCGACAGACAAGACACCTGCTGGAAAGCGTGATGATATTTCATTGAGGGAAAAAGAAGCACAGATAAAAAAAGACCTTAACGACAGTATCGACACAGTCGGCGGTAAAATGACAGTCTGCCAGCTTTACGAGAAAAAGAACAGCCAAAGAAAGAACATCAAGAGGGCTACCGAAAAGGGACGACAGTATCTTATGAACGCTCTGAAAAATGACCCATTGGGTATGAGGGCGATTGATACTGTTAAGCAGTCGGACGCTAAAGAATGGGCTATCAGAATGAGTGAAAAAGGATATGCCTATAAAACAATTGATAACTATAAGCGTTCCTTGAAAGCGTCATTTTACATGGCGATACAAGACGACTGTATCAGAAAGAACCCATTTGAATTTAAACTAAGTGATGTTCTGGAAGATGATACAGAGCATAAAGTTATCCTTACACCAGAGCAGGAAGAACGCCTGCTTGCCTTTATGGAAAAGGATAAGATTTACAGCAAGTATTATGATGAGGTTGTGCTTCTGTTGGAAACGGGACTTCGTATTTCTGAATTTTGCGGACTGACGACGCATATTGATATGCAGAACAAAATACTCAATATAGACCACCAGTTATTGAAAGACAGCGAAATCGGCTACTATATTGAAACGCCAAAAACCAAAAACGGAAAACGGGAACTTCCATTGACAGAACGGGCTTATCAAGCAATCCAAAGAATACTAAAGAACAGAGGAAAGGCACAACCGCTGATTGTAGGTGGTTACAGCAATTTCCTATTCTTAAACCGTGAGGGCTTGCCTAAAGTTGCAGGAAACTATGAGGGCATGGTGCGAGGACTAATTAAGAAGTATAACAAGTATCACACGGACAAGTTACCGAACATCACACCACATTCATTCCGACATACTTACTGTACGAATATGGCAAATAAAGGAATGAACCCAAACACTCTGCAATATCTCATGGGACACGCCAACATAACCATGACACTTGGTTATTACGCACACGGTACATTTCAATCTGCAAAAGCGGAACTGGAAAGACTGGCTTGCTAATATCGGAGCTTATATTTACTACTCATTTACTACTTTTGGTTGCATTTTCATGCTGGTAAATGCCAGCTTATGCAAGGTATCTTCCAAAAAGAAAATACCGATAAAGCCCTAAAATACGGGATATATCGGCATTTACCAACTTATGAAAAGATAATCAGAAATTTAGTAAGTTTTTTTCATAAAAAATATGTTCAAGTATGTGTGCAGATTCCGCAGAATTCAGACAGAGAAGTGGGAAACTTGATGGCAATCAGAAATCATTATCCGAAGTATGTGGTAACTTTAAATGAGATGGTGAAATCTTGTTTGAAAAGATTACGGAATATGTGGTAAAATAATAAAAACAGATAAGAATTACGAGAGGTAAAAGGGACGAAATTTTGGAATTTCGTCTTTTTATAAAAAACATGAACAAAAATTTTATCATTTATCTTTGTGTTATTAATATCATTACATTCCTGGCATTTGGCCAGGACAAATGGAAAGCGAAGAATGACGAGTGGCGAACCAGCGAGAAGACTCTTCTTGGGTTTGCCTGTATCGGTGGCTCTGTGGGAGCATGGATCGGAATGCATGTATTCCACCATAAGACAAGAAAGAACGAGTTCCGATACGGGATTCCGGCGATTTTTGCAGTGCAGGTGATTCTTACACTGATTCGATATTCGGGAATCTTGAGGTGATGAAATATACCATTACAAATGGAAAAAGTTATGGTATATTTTTTTGAAAAGATTCGCTTGTTATCAGGCGCTTACAGTGGTATGATAAGCCTGATATGTAAATATCATAGTAAATTTTATAAAAAAGAAGGGAACAAAAAACGTGACCTACAAAGAAGCAAGGGTATATTTGGACGAGATGTCGAAATACGGAAGTGTACTTGGCTTAGATACGATTCGAGGTCTGTTGCATGAGCTTGGTGATCCACAGGACGATCTTAAGTTCATACATATTGCAGGAACGAATGGCAAGGGCTCTGTGCTTGCGTACACTTCGACTATATTAAGTGAGGCTGGCTACAGAACCGGGCGATATGTTTCTCCGACCGTTATGTCTTATCTGGAGAAAATCCAGATGGACGGAACATGGATCTCGGAATTGGATTTTGCACAGAGTGTAGAGAAGATAAAGGAAGCGATTGCCAGTCTGAAAGCAAAGGGAGAACCTCTCCCGACGTTATTTGAAGCAGAGACGGCAATGGCTTTTTTGTATTTTCGGAAAATGCATTGCGACATGGTCGTACTTGAGACCGGACTTGGCGGTGAGACGGACGCGACGAATATTGTGAAGAATACCATCTGTGCAGCATTTGCAACCATCAGCGTCGATCATCTTGGTGTGATTGGAGATACGCTGGAGGAGATTGCCCGGACGAAGTCGGGCATTATCAAACCTGGTTGTGCGGTAGTATCCGCGAGACAGACAGACGTTGTGAGAAATGTCCTGAAGAAAAAATCAGAAGAGAAGAACTGCTCTTATGTAGAGGCGGAGCCAAAGAAAATGGAAATTCTGACGGACAGTTACGATGGAATCACATTTTCTTATAAAGAGTTTGAAAAGATGCATTCGAATCTTGCGGGGCAGTGCCAGAGAGAGAATCTTGCCACAGCGCTTGAGATTATAAAGCAGTTAAGAACACTTGGATATGAGATCCCGGATGAAGCAGTGCGGGACGGGCTTGCAAAAACCGTGTGGGAAGGCAGATTTACCTGCCTTAGAAAGAATCCGGTTTTTATCATAGACGGAGCGCATAATGAGGATGCTGCAATCAAACTGAGAACATCCATTGAGCGATACTTTAAAGGAAAGGAAATCCAGCTTATTATGGGAGTATTTCAGGATAAGGAGTATGAAAAGATTACAAGTATCCTGTGCCCTCTGGCAAAGAAGGTTTACACTGTAGAACTTCCGAACAAAGCCAGAAGCTTAAGTGCCGGGAAACTTGCGGACTGTGCCAGAAAATATTGCGAAGAAGCAGAAGCAAAAGACAGTATTCAGTCGGCGGTGGAATCAGCGACAGCAGCATGTGGTGCAGGAATGAATAATCAGGTAATCATCGCATGTGGTTCACTTTCTTATCTGGGAGAAGTGAAGTGGATTGTGGAAGAAAATAGAAAAATAGAAAAGAGCGAATAAAAATGATAGATCATGAAAAAGTAGAACAGGCAGTTCGGCTTTTATTAGAAGGAATAGGTGAAGATGTGAACCGGGAGGGGCTTATTGACACTCCGGACCGGATTGCAAGAATGTATGAAGAGATATACGGCGGCATGGAAGAAGATGCAGCAACACATTTGTCCAGGACATTTACAGTAGACAGCAGTGAGATGGTTGTGGAAAAAGATATTACATTTTACTCCACATGCGAACACCACCTGCTGCCATTTTACGGAAAAGTACATATCGGATATATCCCGGATGGAAAAGTCGTAGGACTGAGCAAGCTTGCAAGAACAGTAGAAGTATTTGCAAGAAGACTGCAGCTTCAGGAGCAGTTGACGGGACAGATCGCCGATGCGCTGATGGAGCATATGCAGGCAAAAGGCGCAATCGTGATGATCGAGGCGGAGCATATGTGCATGACTATGCGCGGAATCAAGAAGCCGGGAAGCCAGACAGTGACGCTGGCAAGACGTGGAGTCTTCGAGACAGACCCGGCACTGGAAGAACGATTTTTCCGCATGTTGGAGAGATAGCGATGCTGATGGAAAAGTATATAGAGATGCCGCGCCTCAATGCAGTCTGGAATCATCCACTTTATCAGAAGTATTACCGGGAAAATGAAAAAATTGAGCATGACCGTGAATTTTGTTGTCACCAGATTACACACCTTTTGGATGTAGCGCGGATTGCGTATATTAAGAATCTGGAAGCAGGTCTTGGCATTGATAAGGAGTTGATTTACACAGCAGCAATTTTACATGACATTGGAAAAGCTTTGCAGTACACGGACAAGATTCCTCACGAAATTGCAGGTGAGAAGATCGCAGGCGAGATTTTAGATACACTTTCGGAAAATGATGCATTTTCAGAGACGGAACGGGCATGGATATTAGAAGCTGTGCGCGGACACCGCAGAAAATGTAACGGCATGTCGGAGGTGGCAAGACTTTTTTATGAGTGTGACAAGCGTTCCAGAAATTGTTTTGCGTGTCCGGTAAAAGAGCAGTGTAATTGGAGCGAAGAAGAGAAGAATATGGAGATAAAGATATGATTATTGGCGGAAAGAAATTTGACGTAGAGCATGAAACTTATGTTATGGGAATCTTGAATGTAACACCGGATTCCTTTTCTGATGGTGGAAAATATAATGGCATGGATCAGGCAATGGAGCATGCAAGACAGATGGTCGAGGACGGCGCAGACATCATTGATGTAGGAGGCGAGTCTACAAGACCGGGACATATAATGATCACGGATGAGGAAGAAATTGCAAGAGTGACTCCTATCATTGAGAAACTGAAAAAAGAGTTTGATGTGCCAATTTCCATTGATACTTATAAAAGTAAGGTGGCGGAAGCAGCAGTTCAGGCAGGAGCAGATCTTGTGAATGACATCTGGGGATTGAAATACGACAAGAAGATTGCAGGTGTCATTGCAAAATATAACGTTGCCTGCTGCCTGATGCACAACCGTGACAATACAGAATATAGCAATTTCCTGGATGATTTTATGGAGGATATGCGGGAGTGTATACGTCTGGCAAAGGCGGCAGGGATTGCAGATGATAAGATTATTCTGGATCCGGGAGTTGGATTCGGAAAGACTTACGAGATGAATCTGGAGATTATTGACAAATTAGAAATCATGCAGAAGCTCAATTACCCAATCCTTCTTGGAACTTCCAGAAAATCCGTCATTGGTCTGACACTGGATCTGCCAGTCGATCAGCGGGAAGAAGGAACACTCGTGACGACGGTATACGGTGTTCAAAAAGGCAGTGCATTTGTGCGTGTCCATGATGTAAAGAAGAATAAGAGAGCCATTCAGATGACAAAAGCGCTTATGCGTGACCATGAGGTATAGAGGATGGAATTAGATCAGATTAAAATTGAAGGTCTGGAAATATTCGCAAATCACGGCGTATTTCCAGAAGAAAATGTACTGGGACAGAAGTTCATCGTGTCCGCAACACTTTATACAGACACAAGAAAAGCCGGAAAGACCGATGAGCTGACGGCATCGATCCATTACGGAGAAGTCAGTGCATTTATTACAGAATTTGTAAAATCACATACATACAAATTACTGGAGCGCGTGGCCGAAGAACTGGTAGAAGATATGCTTCAGAAGTTTGACGGGCTTGAAAAAGTAACACTGGAGATCCAGAAACCATGGGCACCGGTAGGACTTCCGCTTAAAACTGTCAGCGTCAGAATCACAAGAAGCTGGCACACGGCTTACATTGCCCTCGGATCTAATATGGGAGACAGCAGACAAATCCTGGACGACGCAGTGTCAGCAATTGACGCGCTTCCTGCAAGCAAAGTGGAAAAAGTCTCCGGATTTATTACAACCCCACCGTACGGTGTGACAGACCAGCCGGATTTTCTGAATGGCTGTCTGAGAATGAAAACTCTTTATTATCCGAGGGAACTCCTTAGAGAACTGAACCGGATTGAAAAGGAAGCCGGAAGAGAGCGAATCATTCACTGGGGACCAAGAACGCTGGATTTGGATATCATTTTCTATGATGATCTGATCAGTCAGGAGGATGACTTATGCATTCCCCATGTTGAAATGCATAAACGTTCTTTTGTACTGGAGCCTTTGGAGGAAATCGCACCATACAAACGGCACCCGGGAAATGGAAAGACAGTACGACAGATGCTGGAAGAGCTTACCGATTCATAAAAGTAAGAGAGAATACGGTACATGAGAAAAGAAAGACCACGTGCAGACAAAAACAGATAACCAGATATGAAAAGAGGTGGCCTTATGAGTCTGACAGAGAACCATACAATAGCGGAATTATTGTATGAAAATGAAAAGTTAAGCGCAGAACTGGAAGCGGAACGATTTATGCTTGAGCTGATTACAAGTCTCAGCAGTACAGAACTGATCGACGATGGAATCAATAACGTATTATGCAAAGTCGGTGAGTATACATGCGCAGACCGTGCCTATGTATTTGAAATTAATGAAGATTATACAACAACCAATACATATGAATGGTGTAAAGAAGGGGTGACACCACAGATTGATAATCTAAAAGGAATTCCATTCGAGAGTATGCCGAACTGGATACATCTGTTCCTGCAGGGGGAAAATATCCTGATTGAGGAACTGGAAGATATTAAGGCAGAGATGCCCTAGGAATATGGACTTTTAAAGTTCCAGAATGTTCAGACACTGATTGCATTTCCAATTTCTGTCCATGAAAAATTAATGGGTTTTGTGGGTGTAGATAATCCGGATATGAAGAAATCCAGACTGATTCGAAGGCTGCTTTCCCTGTTGGGCTATTATATCGGAGTGGCAGTTGATGCTTACAAGAAAGAATGTACAAAGCTTGAGATGGCATCTATCAAGTCCAGACAGAAATACCGCAGGAATATAGAAGAAATCTTTCGCGGAGCACAGATTGGTATCTGGTCGATTATCAAGCAAGAGGGAAAAGAACCGGTAATGGAGGCTGATGCAAATATGCGTGAGCTTCTGGGGCTGACGAAAGGTACCACAAGTGAGGAATGTTACCGTATATGGAGAGACAATATTCCATCGGAATATACGGAAAAAGTGGACAACTGTGTGAAAGAAACTTTGGAAAAAGGATATGCTGACGTCATTTATCCGTGGCACCATCCGACTCGTGGAAAAATCTGGATCCGATGTGGAGGAGTGCGGCCGAAAGATTATGAGGGAATCGGAGTCTGCATACGTGGTTATCATCAGGATGTTACTAAGAACATCGAGCGGGAAATGCGATTTCGAAGTCTAAAAGCTGCAACAAGTGAGATTTATTATGCAATCTATAATATAAATCTGAACACAGATTATATGGAGCAGATTTCTGAACCAAATAAAATGTACAAAATTGCAAATGACAGAGGAATTGCATCTGAAAAGCTGATGGATTTTTGTACATTTCAGATTCATGAAGATTATCAGGAAGAAATGCGAAAGTTCTTTGACTTGTCAACACTGAGGGAACGGTTAAAAGAGAAGAACTTTGTCAGCCGGGAATATCCGAATAAGCAGGGAATCTGGAGACGTGCATTATTTATCGCGCAGGAGAAAGTTCCGGCAGAATCCGTAACAGAAGTGTTGTATGTGACGCAGATTATTGATGATTATAAGCAGAAAGAGCTGGCTTATCAGCAAGAGCTGGTTAAGGCATTGAAAGAGGCAAGAATTGCTAATGATGCCAAGGCAGAATTTCTTCGGAAAATGTCCCATGATATCCGGACTCCGATCAATGGCATCATGGGTATGCTGGATATTGAAGAGAAAAACTGGGATGATCCAGAAAGATTAAAAGAATGCCATGAAAAAATGAAAGTGACAGCAGGTAATCTTCTGCATCTTGTAAATGATGTGCTGGATATGAACAAATTGGAGACAAGCAGGCTGGAAGTAGAACATAAGCCATTTGATATCCGGGAAGTACTTAGAGGCTGTTGGACAGATCTGGAATCCCAGGCAGAGAAAATGGGACTGGAGCTGGAAAAGAGTGGAGTGTCAGAAATTGAATGTCCACATGTAGTGGGAAGTCCGATGTATTTCCGGCAGATATTTGCAAATATCCTTAGTAATGCAGTAAAATATAATAAAATCCATGGTAAGATTACACTTCGCGTAGATATGGTATCACGGACAGAAGATGATGTAGTGTATCGATTCTCTGTCTCGGATACTGGAATTGGAATGAGTGAAGAATTTCAGAAACATATTTTTGAAACATTTACACAAGAGGATACAGGAGCGCGTACGGTTTATCGAGGAACCGGTCTTGGTATGGCAATTGCAAAGAAGCTGGTGGACGCTTTGGGCGGCACGATTAAGATAAAGAGTAAAAAGAATGTAGGAAGTACATTTATATTAGTTCTTCCATTTGCAATTGACAAGGATTATGAAAATGCAAGTGTACAGTCAGAGCCGGAGACACCCAATGTGGAAGGTATGCACGTATTGCTTGTAGAAGACAATGAGCTGAATCTGGAAATTGCCCGGTATCTTCTGGAAGAAGCAGGAGTACAGGTGATAGCTGCAAAAAATGGACAGGAGGCACTGGATATCTTTGAACAATCAGGGGAACAGGAGATTGACCTGATTCTGATGGATATTATGATGCCGGTTATGGACGGTCTCGAAGCGACCAGAAGAATCCGTACATGCACTCACCCACGGGGTGCAACTGTACCGATTATTGCAATTTCAGCAAATGCATTTGCTGACGATATTCAGAAAGCAAAAAATGCCGGTATGAATGAGCATCTGGCGAAGCCATTTGAGATGGAGAAGGTGCTTCGTGCGATTTCAAGGTATCACAAGGTGTAGAGTAAAAAAATATAATTGAAGGCTTTTGTACTCAACATCATCTTATGACATATAAAGAGGAGGAAAGAATGATGTATATCACATGTTTAGACGTAGAAGGAGTATTAGTACCGGAAATTTGGATTGCTTTTGCCAAGGCAAGTAATATTCCGGAACTTAAGAAGACAACAAGAGATGAGCCTGATTATGACAAACTTATGAAATGGCGTCTTGGTATTTTAAAGGAGCATGGTCTTGGATTGAAGGAAATTCAAGAGACAATTGCCAAGATCGATCCGCTTCCGGGAGCAAAAGAGTTCTTAGATGAGCTCCGTACATTTAGTCAGGTGATTCTTATCAGTGATACATTTACACAGTTTGCAACACCACTGATGGAGAAATTAGGATGGCCTACATTGTTCTGTAACACACTGGAGGTTGCGGAAGATGGAGAGATTACCGGATTCAAGATGCGTGTAGAACAGTCGAAACTCAGTACAGTCAAAGCACTGCAGTCTATCGGATTTGACACAATCGCAAGTGGAGATTCTTATAATGACCTTGGCATGATTCAGGCTAGTAAAGCTGGATTTTTATTTAGAAGTACCGATAAGATCAAAGCAGACTATCCACAGATCCCGGCATATGAAACATATGATGAACTGTTAAGTGCGATTAAAGAAGCAATGAAATAGATTTATAAGAATACCCGGTTGGTTTTATATATTATTTATCTTATTGCAATAAAAAAGATGCCAGGTTAATCTGCGTGGTAAAAACACAGATTTCTGGCATCTTATAAAATCAATAAGTATAAATTAAATCCAGATTCTTAATGTATTGATTAATTTCTGTTTTTCCAGATCATTCATCTGAGCTACAAGATGCATAACTTCATTGTCCAGAGCGTTCTCTTTATAAGCAGGCTCCAGAGAACCAACAAGAGAATCCAGTGTTGTATTCATAAGCTTTGCATAGTAGATCAGGATACGAAGAGACATTGCTGTACGATTGTTCTCTACGTTGCTGATATATCCTGGTGTTACGTGCAGGGCATCTGCGACCTCTGCCTGTGTCAGATTCATCTCCTGGCGTAATTTCTTCACGCGGGAGCCAAGGTTTTCTTCAAAATTGCCGTCTTTTTGATTTTTATTCATAATGACCTCCATGATCAAATTTTTTCTTTTAAGTACAATAATAAGTATACTTAGAATTATACTATAAATAATCAAGAAGTGCAACGTTGGAGATTAGTTGTAATCTCATTTTTTGCGCATTAAACCGAATGCCGAGGCATTCTTGAATAGGAAAATAAAATAAATTTCCGGGAAAAGAGGGAGTAATCACTCTTCATGGGTGCTTGCAGCAATCACGACACCGACCATAATCAGAAATGCCCCAATTGCTCCTTGCAGAGATAATTTCTCATGGAGAAAAATATAGGCAAAAATCATAGAAAATACTGGTTCCAGTGCGAAAAGCATGCTGGTATGTTCCGGAGATGTGTATTCTTGAGCAACTGGCTGAACGATAAATCCAAAAGCACTGCAGATTATTGCCAGACCAAGAATTGCACCCCACTGCGCGCCACTGCCTGGAAGTGAGGGAGTCTCAAATAAAAATGTAAAGATCACACCATACAGACCGGTAAATCCAAGTTGCCAGATTCCAAGAAGAAAGCTGTCAGTTTCTTTTGTAAAATAATCCATCAGAATAATCTGGATGGTGTAGGAAAATGCACTGAGGATACATAAAATATCTCCAAGATTAATTGTAAAGGTGGAGAGAAATGTAAGCAGGCAGATTCCAAGTAAAGCCAAAAGGACTCCAAGAGTTGTACGTTTGGATGGCAGTTTGTGTTTTAAAAAGCTGTGTACTACCGGTACGAATACAGACACAATACCAACCAGGAATCCAGCATTGGAAGCGGTCGTGTATTTCATTCCCGGAACAAGAAAAGCAAACACACCAAACAGAAGCAGCCCGAGAATACTTCCATATCCAAGAGTGCGCAGGTTCATCAGTTTCATTTTCGGTAAGAAAACCAGTGCAACAGTAATAAATGCAATGCAAAAGCGCAGTGCGATAATAGAGAATGGCGGCATTCCAGTCAACCCGATTTTCATCATCAGATAGGAACTTCCCCATGTCATGGCAACGATGGCAATCAGAATATCGGCCTGTCCCTGTGACAGCCCTTTTTTCGTTGTAGTATTAGCAGTTGCAGATTTTGTTATAGTGTTTTTACGTTCCCCAGACATAATAGACACTCCTTTAACATTCTTGAATTGGTAAATCTCTCAATGAATGATAATACCATTATTCTTATTGTACATGGTTTACGGAAATTTGAAAAGAGTAGATATGAAAGGAGTGTTCTAGACACAGCGAAGCCTCGCGGGTGCGTTCCCGGCGAGGCTTCGTGTGCTGTTATAGTTATATAAAGGAATGAGAGTAAGTGCTTTTCGCACTTCTATGAGGGGGTGATAGCTGATGTCTTTCTCAACTATCTGTCATTTAGTATAAGAGGAAAATGTGACGAAAGTATGTTGAAACTCTTAAACAAATCGAAAATTTATAAAAAACCACTTAAGAAATAATAAAGTTATGGTAGAATAGTACTTACGGAGGTGGAATATGAAAAAAAGAGTATTGTTACTGGGACTTGTAGTGCTTATGGTACTTACAGGCTGTGGGACAACAGAAAAAGAAACGAAGACAAAGGAAAAAGATCCAGACAAACTGGTATTAAATATAGAAGATAAAAAAGAAGACAATATACAAGAGGAACAGACAGATATGCAGGAACAGGCTTCACAGCCAGACGGACAATCACAGGCAGAAGAGGCGAATGAACAACAGCCGCAGAAAAATGGACATTTGATTGCGATTGATGCAGGACATCAGGCAAAGGGGAATAGCGAGAAAGAACCGGTCGGCCCAGGTTCTTCTGAAATGAAAGCAAAGGTGGCTTCCGGGACAAGTGGCAAGACATCAGGGCTTCAGGAATATGAACTGACATTGGCTGTTTCTATGAAGCTGAAAGAAGAATTGATGAACCGTGGGTATGATGTTTTGATGATACGAGAGACGAACGATGTAAATGTATCGAATGCAGAGCGTGCACAGATTGCAAACAATGCCAATGCCGATGCATTTATCCGTGTTCATGCCAATGGTTCAGATAGCAGCAGTGCCAATGGCATGATGACGATTTGTCAGACTGCTTCCAATCCATATAATGGAAATCTATATTCCCAAAGTCAGGCACTTTCTACAGATATTTTAGATCAGATGGTGGCAGCAACCGGAGCAAAAAGAGAGCGTGTCTGGGAGACAGATACCATGAGTGGAATCAACTGGGCACAGGTTCCGACGACCATTGTGGAGATGGGATATATGAGTAATCCGACGGAAGATCAGAAGATGGCGACAGACGAATATCAGTGGCAAATCGTAACCGGGATTGCCAATGGCGTGGATCAGTATTTTGGAATTGCGAGATAAAAACTGAAATACATCACAGTAATCCAACTTTTTATCAAGATAGAGGAGAGACAGAATGAATAAAGCAGCATTATTTTTTGATGTAGATGGTACATTGATTGACGAACAGACGAAGATAGTGCCGGAAAGTACACTTCGTGCAGTGAAGCAGGCGAGAGAAAACGGACATCTTGTGTTTATCAATACAGGTCGTACATCTTGTAATACATTGGATTCTATGAAGCACATACCGGTAGACGGATATGTGTGCGGTTGTGGAACGGAAATCATTTATCAGGGAAATGTGCTGATGCACAGTACACTGACCAAGGAGCAATGCAGACGTTACATACAGGTGATTCAGGAGTGTCGTATGGAAGGAGTTCTGGAAGCCAGTGACGATCTATATTTTCCCCAAAATAGTTCCCGTTTTCCGGAAATCGAAGATATCAGACAGCGCATGGGAAAAGCCTGGGGCTTAGGCTGTAAGAAATATATAGAGGATGGCGGATTCATTTATGATAAAATGTTCTTACTCTCTGATCAGACAAGTGATGTAGTAAAATTCATAGAGGAAGTCCGTGACGATCTGGCAGTCATCGATCGGAGACATGGAAGTTATGAGTGTATTCAAAAGCAATATACAAAAGCGACCGGGATTGAGTATATGAGGAAATATCTTGGCTATGACATGGATCAGATATATGTATTTGGAGATAGCAGCAATGATCTGGCGATGTTCGAATACGCCACACATACAGTAGCGATGAAAGAGCATGATTCTGTATTGGATCCATATACAGAATATGTGACGGACAGTGTGATGAATGACGGAATTGAAAAAGCAATGAAACATTATCAATTAATATAGAAGGGACTGTATCATATGGGAGAACAACTGACAGAAAGTGATGTAAAGAAAATAAAGGAAGAAATTGAGTACCGAAAGATTGTTGTCCGTAAAAAAGAGCTGGAAGCAGTAAAAGAGGCAAGAGCACAGGGAGACTTGAGTGAGAACTTTGAGTATAAAGCAGCGAAGCAGGATAAGAACCGCAACGAAAGCCGTATCCGTTATCTAGAGAGAATGTTAAAAACTGCCAACATTGTGTCTGATGATTCAAAAGAAGACGAGATAGGAATTAATAATACCGTGGATCTTTATTTTGAAGATGATGAAGAAGTGGAGACATACCGGATTGTGACAAGTGTCCGAGGAAATTCCCTGGCAGGACTGATCAGCATCGAGTCACCGCTTGGAAAAGCAGTACTTGGACATAAAGTTGGTGACCGCGTGAAAATACCGGCAGGAGATGACGGATATTATGTGGTAGTAAAGAGGATTGATAAGACTACCGATGACAGTCATGATACGTTGAGAAAATATTAGTAAAAGTGAAAAAATATTTTTGAGAATATTGCAAAGGGAATTTACATATGCTATAATGCCAGTAGGAAGAAAAGAAATAAGAAGGTCATTTATTGTGACAAACCCCCGGAAGTCTCGTACACTTTCGGGGGTTTTTAATTCAATTCCGGCATGGGAGAATCAAGACCATAGGTATCAGAGGCGGTAACGTAATAATTATAATATATTATAAGAGTAAAGTATATTATAATTAATAAACTTGTAAAATTTTGTCTATTATGTATAATATATATGAAACGAATAACGAACAACAGGGGGCTTGCGTATCAAGCAGGCTGAGATTGGGATGAATGCCTTGACCTGCAACCTGATTTGGATAATGCCAACGTAGGGAAAGAGATGCGTAAATGTTAGCAGGTATATCTTTTATTAGGTATATCTGCTATTTATGTTAGCAATATAAAAATCAGCGAATGTTCACAACACAAAAAGGAGAGAGAATTATGCTAGGTACATGTTTACAGAACGTTAGAGAAAAAGGACCGCTTGTCCATAATATTACGAATTATGTTACGGTCAATGATGTAGCAAATGTGATTCTTGCGTGTGGTGCAAGCCCAATCATGTCAGATGAGCCGCAGGACGTGCAGGATATCACTGCAATTTGCGGAGGTCTGAACATCAATATTGGAACGCTGAATGTAAGAACGATTGAAGGAATGTTGGCGGCAGGTCATAAGGCAAATGAATTAAATCATATGGTTCTGCTTGATCCGGTTGGTGCAGGAGCAAGTTCTCTTAGAACGAATACAGCTGTCAACTTGATGCAGGAAATAAAGTTTGATGTAATCCGTGGAAATATTTCCGAAATCAAGACATTAGCTGCAGGAAGCGGTACTACAAAGGGTGTTGACGCGGATGTAGCTGACGCAGTGACAGAAGATAATCTGGACGAAGCAGTTGCATTTGCAAAAGCATTTTCTGAAAAATCCGGAAGTATAGTTGCAATTACAGGAGCAATTGATCTTGTCAGCGACGGCAGAAAATGTTACGTGATCCGTAATGGACGTCCCGAAATGGGAAGAATTACAGGAACAGGCTGTCAGTTATCCGGACTGATGACAGCATATCTTGTTGCAAATCCTGAGCAGAAGCTTGAGGCGGCAGCAGCGGCAGTTTGTACGATGGGACTTGCCGGTGAGATTGGCTGGAGTTACATGCAGAAAGGTGACGGTAATTCTACCTATAGAAATAGAATTATTGATGCTATTTATAACATGACAAAAGAGCAGTTAGACGAAGGAGCAAAATATGAAGTGCGATAAAAAAGATTTGCTGCTTTATGCAGTGACAGACAGAAGTTGGCTGAATGGAGAGACACTTTACAGTCAGGTTGAGAAGGCACTGGAAGGTGGAGCTACATTTGTACAGCTTCGTGAGAAACATCTCGATCATGATGCTTTTCTTCAGGAGGCAAAGGAAATCAAGGAATTGTGTGCAAAGTACCAGGTACCGTTTGTGCTAGATGATGATGTGGAGCTTGCACTGGAAGTTGGCGCGGACGGAGTTCATGTAGGACAAAGTGATATGGAAGCAGGAGATGTCCGGGCAAAGCTTGGTGAAGATAAGATTGTCGGAGTTTCAGCACAGACAGTGGAGCAGGCACTTCTCGCTCAGGAGCGCGGAGCAGACTATCTTGGAGTCGGAGCCGTATTTCCGACCAGTTCCAAAGATGACGCAGTAGAAGTTGACCATGAGATGGTAAAAGCAATTTGTGAGGCTGTAGATATTCCAGTTATCGCAATTGGCGGCATCACAAAAGATAATGTGCAGGAGTTGTCAGGCTGTGGACTTTGTGGAATCGCAGTTATCAGCGCTATTTTCGCAAAACCGGATATTAAGAAAGCGACAGAAGAGCTGAAAGCAGCCACTGAGAAGATGGTGAAAGCATGTTAGAAAATAAATCTGACGTGGAGAAAAATGCATCAGAGCAGAAATGTTGTGGAAAAGTTTCTGTACAGAATATGGGTGGTGTTATCTTAGACATAGACGGGACAGTTCTGGATTCTATGTCCATCTGGCAGGACGCGGGTGTGAGATACCTTGCGAGTCAGCAGATTGAAGCAGAGCCTGGACTTGCCGAGAAGATTTATTATATGTCTATCCCGGAGGCTGCATTATATATGCGGACACGCTATGGGCTTGAACAATCTGTAGAAGAAATCAGTCAGGGGATCAAAGATGTAGTGAGAGATTTCTATTATTACGAGGCGCCGTTAAAAGCCGGAGTAAAAGAATTTCTACAAAAAATGTCAGATAGAAAGATTCCGGTCGTGGCAGCGACAGCCAGTGATGAAGATCACCTGGAACATGCATTTACACGTCTTGGAATACGTCAATATTTTGAACATATTTTTACATGCGCGCAGGCAGGAGCCGGAAAGCAGAGCCCGGCAGTCTATCATATGGCAGCAGGATATCTGGACAGGAATCCGGAAGAACTGTATGTTTTTGAAGATGCATTGTATGCGATCCAGACAGCAAAACTGGCAGGATATCATACGGTTGGCGTGTATGACGAAGAAAGTAAAGAAGATCAGGAAATGATCCGCGAAGAAGCAGACATTTATATGGAAAGCTTTTTGAAGGCGGATGTGTTTTTTGAATAGATAAGAAAAGGAAAGGCAAAACAATGAGAACAGCAGTAACAATTGCCGGAAGTGATTCCAGCGGTGGAGCAGGAATTCAGGCAGACATTAAGACAATGATTGCAAATGGCGTTTATGCGATGAGTGCAATCACAGCGTTAACCGCACAGAATACAACAGGTGTGACAGGGATTATGGAAGTGACACCAGAATTTCTAGGTGAGGAATTAGACAACATTTTTACAGATATTTATCCGGACGCAGTGAAGATCGGAATGGTATCTTCCAGTGCGCTGATTGAGAAAATTGCAGATAAACTGAAAGAGTATCAAGCAAAAAATATCGTCGTTGACCCGGTTATGGTAGCAACAAGTGGAGCGAAGCTGATCAGTGAAGAGGCAATCGGAACTTTAAAGAAACGTCTTCTTCCAATTGCCAGTGTTCTGACACCGAATATTCCAGAAGCAGAAGTTCTGGCGGAAATGGAGATTCACTCAGCAGATGATATGATCGAGGCTGCAAAGAAAATCAGTGATACATACCACTGCGCAGTTCTCTGCAAGGGCGGACATAAGTTGAATGATGCAAATGACTTGCTTTATCGTGACGGTGATTATCGTTGGTTCAACGGAAAACGTATTGATAATCCGAATACACATGGAACCGGCTGCACACTTTCCAGTGCCATTGCATCGAACCTTGCAAAAGGATTTGATATGGACACATCCGTAGAGCGTGCAAAAGATTACATTTCCGGAGCGCTGGCTGCGATGCTGGATCTCGGAAAAGGAAGCGGACCTATGGATCACGGATTTGCAATTACGGGAGAATATAAGAAAGAAGCATAAAGAGGGAAAGACATCATGGAAGAAAAAAGAACAGGTTTATTTGAAAATGGACTGATCTGGTTTGGAGCAGGCGTTTCTATCGCGGAGATTCTGACCGGAACTTATCTGGCACCACTTGGAATGGGGAAAGGACTTCTCGCAATTATCGTAGGACATATCATCGGCTGCCTTATGTTATTCCTGGCAGGTGTAATCGGTGGTAAAGTCAGAAAAAGTGCAATGGAAACTGTAAAAATGAGTTTTGGACAGAAGGGAAGTATTCTGTTTGCAGTGTTAAATGTGCTGCAGCTTGTGGGATGGACGGCGATTATGATTTATGATGGAGCACTGGCAGCAGATGGTGTCATGAACACCGGACGCTGGATCTGGTGCCTGGTCATCGGAGCACTGATCATTCTGTGGATTGTTATTGGAATTACGAATCTTGGGAAAATAAACACGGTTGCTATGGCAGCATTATTTATCCTGACACTGATTCTTTGTAAAGTTATCTTCACAGGAAGTGGAGCAGGCGTACCATCGGATGACAGCATGACATTTGGCGCAGCAGTTGAACTTGCCGTTGCCATGCCATTATCCTGGCTTCCGCTGATCAGTGATTATACAAGAGAAGCAAAAGAGCCGGTAAAAGCAACAGCAGTCAGCGCAATTACTTACGGTATCGTAAGCTGCTGGATGTATGTGATCGGAATGGGAGCAGCAATTATTACCGGAGAGTATGATATTGCACAGATCATGCTAAAAGCAGGTCTTGGAATCGCCGGACTTCTGATCATCGTATTTTCAACAGTTACAACAACATTTCTGGATGCATATTCCGCAGGAATTTCCAGTGAAACCGTTGTGAACAAATGGAATGGAAAACATGTGGCAATCGTGGTAACTGTGCTTGGAACGATTGCAGCAATTGTATACCCGATGGATAATATTACAGATTTTCTGTATCTCATCGGTTCCGTATTTGCACCGATGATCGCAATCCAGATTGCAGACTTCTTCCTGCTGAAACTGGATAAGAGTAATCAGGCAGTGCATGTACCGAATATGATTATCTGGGTGATAGGATTTATCGCGTATCGAATTCTGATGAATATCGATATGCCGGTAGGAAATACACTGCCTGATATGGTGATCACGATTATTTTGTGCCTTATAGTAGGTAAACTATTTCCGGTAAGCAAAAAGCGGTAAGCCGTTTTCTTCCGGTACCACCACTTTTCCTTGGATCAGTGGTCTTGCATACTGTATAAATGCTTCTGTGACATCACAGCCGTCTTCGGTGATCCAATCAGATGGTACGGCTTTTTCCATGTTACAGATTTCATTTACATCGGCAGTTTCGTAGGAGAGCTCGTAAGGAAGATCACAGTTTCGGATAAATGTGATCATCTTGCCTGTCTCTCCTTTTAATGCAGCCTGAACACCAACGATTCCGGCATTTTCAGATTCATTTAAATCTGTAGCTGACAGGTATTCGCTGGAGCAGCGCTGGCATACATTCAACTCAATGGAGCGGACTTTTACGCCGATTTGCTCTTTGACCAGATTTTCCAGATATTTTCCAGAGCCGGTCAACATCTTATGACCAAAGGTATCAGTTCCAATATCACCGGCCAGTTCGCAGACAAAGGTTCCATTTTTGTCATGAATTCCTTCAGAGATGCATACAACTAAGTTTGGGGTTGTTTCCAGCATTTCCTGTACTTTTTTAAGAAATGCTTCCTGGTCAAATGCAGTTTCCGGCAGATAAATAAGGCGTGGGTTATCACCATCATATTTGCGGGCAAGGGCACTGGCGGCAGTGAGCCAGCCGGCGTGGCGCCCCATAATTTCTACAATCGTGACAGATTTTTTGTTGTCATAAACACTTGCATCAATAGCAACTTCGCGGACCATGGAAGCAACATATTTTGCAGCACTTCCAAATCCCGGAGTGTGATCTGTGTGGACCAGGTCATTATCAATGGTTTTCGGAACACCGATAAAGCGAATATCGCTGTTGATCTTTTTGGCATATCGGGATAATTTACTTACAGTATCCATGGAATCATTTCCCCCAATGTAGAAGAAATAACCGATACCATGCGATGCAAACTTGTTGAATAACAATGGATAAACAGGATCATTTAAATCTTCGGGAAGCTTGTAACGACATGACCCGAGGTAAGAGCCGGGGGTTGTACGGAGTAAGGAGAGTTCGTTCGTTTCAATGAGCGAACGCATATCCATCATATGTCCGTTTAAAAATCCTTCAATTCCATTAATCATACCGTATATTTCGTCGATTTCCTCAGTGTGTCTCATGGCTTCAGTGACTACGCCATACAGACTTCCGTTAATGACCGCAGTCGGGCCGCCGGATTGTCCGACAATCAGATTCTTTTTCATATGTGTACCTTCCTTTTGTTGAAAAATTATCAATTTTATCTCTACTATATCGAATCATAGCATTTTTTACAAGGAGATTGCAAAAAAGACACAAAAATTTTGGTTGGAAAAAGTGCACAGATGCTATATACTTAAAAAGATTCCTAAGGCTCTGCTTTGGGTAAGTAGTGACATAATAAGAAAGAAACTATAAATTCAAAAAGATGTGATATAAGGAGAAAGATGCATGAAATATATATCTTTTGCAATACCAAGTTACAATTCACAGGAATATATGTCTCACGCCATTGAGAGTATTCTTGTGGGCGGGGAAGATGTAGAGATTATAATTGTAAATGACGGATCTTCCGATGATACTTCTAAGATTGCACATGAGTATGAGGAAAAATATCCGACGATCATCAAGGCGGTGGATAAGGAGAATGGAGGCCACGGCGATGCTGTGAATTCAGGACTTACACATGCCACCGGAAAGTATTTTAAAGTTGTGGACAGTGATGACTGGGTAGATGCCGAGGCTCTTCGGAAGATTCTGGAATTTCTTAAGAAGCTGGAATCTGAAGATGAAGAGGTGGACATGCTCATTTCCAATTATGTTTATGAGAAAGTAGGAGCAACCCATAAGAAATGTATTCACTACCGTAATGTGCTTCCGCAGAATAAGATTTTCAAATGGGAAGAAATCGGACGGTTCCATCTGGATCAGTACATTCTGATGCATTCTGTTATTTATCGGACAGCGATGCTTAAGCTCAGCCAGTTAGAGCTTCCAAAACATACATTTTATGTAGATAATATTTATGTGTATTATCCGTTGCCATTTGTGCGAAAAGTGTATTACCTGGACGTGGATTTTTATCGTTATTATATTGGAAGAGAAGATCAGTCTGTCAATGAGAAAGTCATGATATCCAGACTGGATCAGCAGATTTTTGTTACAAAGACAATGATTGATATGTACCAATTAAAAAATGTAAAATGTAAGAAACTGAGAAATTATATGCTTAATTATCTCGCAATCATGATGACTGTTTCTTCCATTTTATGTATCCGGTCTAAGAAAGCAGAGAACCTGGAGAAGAAAAAAGAACTGTGGATATATCTGAAACAGAAGGATTTCAAGACATTTATGAAGATCCGCTACGGAATACTTGGACAGACCATGAATATTCCGGGAAGATCCGGACGAAAGATATCCTCTCTTGCGTACAGTGTGGCAAGAAGAATTATAGGATTTAATTAGGAAAAAGTATGAGAATGACACAAAAACAAAACATATTAACGAAAACAGGTATTGTAGCACTTCTTGCGTGTGTATGCTGTATTTTGTGGGGAAGTGCGATTCCGGTAATCAAGACAGGCTATCGTTTCCTGCATGTAGATTCTTCTGATATTGCAAGTCAGATTGTCTTTGCAGGAGTACGATTCACGCTGGCAGGAATTTTGGTATTGATTTTTGCATCTATTAGAGAAAAGAAAGTGATGATTCCTGACAAAGAGATTTTAAAATATGCAGTTCCGGTATGCCTAGCTCAGACGGTAGGACAGTATTTCTTCTTTTACATAGGTGTTGCCAATACATCAGGAGTAAAAGGAGGAATCATTACCGGACTTGGAAACTTTATTGCAATTTTGTTGTCTTGCCTTGTTTTTCGAAATGAACGGATGACAAGAAGAAAAATTGCAGGATGTGTTCTGGGATTTGCCGGAGTTGTGGTAATTAATTTGCTGGGGAACTCTCTGGATATGGGATTTAAGCTGATCGGAGAGGGGTTTGTTCTGATCGCGCAGCTATCCTATGGAATTTCTACAGTGTTGATCAACCTTTTTTCCAGAAAAGTATCTCCGGTTGTATTGAGCGGAACGCAGTTTACGATGGGTGGAATCGTTCTGATGCTGATTGGAGCAGGAATGGGTGGTCATCTGGAAAATGCTACTACAGGGGGTGTGGTAATTATATTTTATCTGGCAATGGTTTCGGCAGTGGCATATACGCTCTGGTCCGTACTGCTTGCCTGGAACGATGTTTCCAAAGTTGCTATCTTTGGATTTGTGAACCCGCTTTGTGGCGTGATTTTATCAGCACTGATACTTGGAGAGGTGAAACAGGCATTTAATGTTGGGAGTCTGGCAGCATTGATTTTGGTGTGTGCCGGAATTTATATAGTGAACTGTAAAGAGAATAAGAGGGAATAATTGTACAGCCATGGAGCATACTACTTATAGAAGTAAGAAAGGAGTATGTACCATGGCTGTTGATTTTAGTAAAAGTAAGACAAGAGAAAATTTGATGCGGGCATTTGCAGGAGAGAGTCAGGCAAGGAATCGTTATACAATTGCGGCAAAGCAGGCGAGTCGAGATAATCTGTATTCCATTAGCCAGATTTTTTTATTTACTGCAGATCAGGAGCGGGCACACGCGGAAGTGTTTTATGAATTATTGAGAGGTCAGACAGAACAGACGATTGAAATTTGTGGCGGGTATCCAGTAAATCTTGCAGAAAATGTGACAGATCTTCTGAAAAGTGCAGTGCATAATGAAATGCAGGAGTTTGAAGACGTTTATCCGGAATTTGCTAAAATTGCAAAAGAAGAAGGTTTTGACCAGGCAGCAGGAGCATTTGACATGATCGCAAAGGTAGAAGCTGTGCATGGACGTCGCTTTGCGTTGCTTGCAGAACTGCTTGGGAAAAATCAGTATTTTGAAAATCCAGATGGAGGAGAATGGATGTGTATGAATTGCGGACATATTCAAAAAGGAAAAATGGCACCGCCTGTATGTCCAAGTTGTCATTATGATCGAGGTTATTTTATTCCGGTAGAATTGGCACCATATTTGATGCCTGAGCTCATTTAAGGGAGTAGAAATGCAGAGTCAGAAATTAGAAAATCTCTTGAATCAGGCATTGAATGCCACGGAAAGTGAACGTGAACGATCTCAGGAATTGAATGTAGGATATAATCCTGTGGACCAGGTGTGGGAGTTGATTATCAAATATTCCGGTAATTTGGAGACAGTCCGACAGATTTCTGAGAGAGTTACAGAGCTGTTAAATGAATATGCTATTATTCATATACGTCAGTCACAGATACCGGATCTGGTGCAGATTGTAGAAGTAGAATATGTGGAAAAACCAAAACGATTATTTTTCCAGGTACGAAATGGGAAACGGGTGTCTTGTATCAATGAGGTACAGGACGCCCGTTTTTCGCTTACGGGACAGGGAGTACTTGTGGCAGTCATAGATTCCGGGGTTGATTACACACTACCTGATTTTCGGAATGAAGACGGGACAACAAGAATCCGTTATCTGTGGGATCAGTCATTAAAGGCGGTGGAGGGGGAGCATGTGCCGAAAGGATATGGAATGGGAGTGGAGTATACAAAGGAAGAGATAGATGCTGCTTTTCCAGATTTTTATCATGTAATAACACCGAAAAATATAGTGACACAGGGAGCGATAACTATCCGTACGCGTGATATTTCAGGACACGGAACGGCGGTAGCCGCTATTGCGGCTGGAAATGGAAGAGGAAGCGGCGGTGTTTATGCAGGAGTTGCCCCTCAAAGCGAATTCATTGTAGTAAAACTTGGAAATCCTATGTCTGGGGGATTCCCAAGGACGACGGAGCTTATGCAGGGAATTGATTATGTTATACGTAAAGCACAGGAGCTTCGTATGCCGGTGGCAGTTAATATAAGTTTCGGTAATACATATGGGGCGCGAGATGGAACTTCGCTTTTAGAGAGATTTATTGATGACATTTCTAATATCTGGAAGAGCTGCATTTGTATCGGAACAGGAAATGAAGGGGCAACCGCAGGGCATACATCTGGGAGAGTATCAGAAAATGTCAGAGCAAATAGAGAACAGGAGATTGAGCTGGCAGTGCAGGAAAAACAGCCATCGTTAAATGTTCAGATTTGGAAAAGATATGTAGATCAGATAGATATTTCAATTGTATCGCCTACAGGTACACGTATCGGACCAGTCAAGGAGCAGCTTGGAACACAGCGATTTACTGTCGATGCAACAGAAATGCTTTTGTATTACGGGGAGCCAAGTCCATTTAGCACAAACCAGGAGATCTATCTGGATTTCCTCCCACGCGGGAGCTATATAAACAGCGGAGTGTGGAAAATGGTTCTGACACCGAGAAAAATTGTGGATGGACATTATGAAATGTGGATCCCAGGAGAAGGAATATTGAATCCGGGAACCGGATTTCTCAGACCAGTAAGCAGCACGACACTTACAAATCCGGCAACTGCGATGCGGGCAATCACAGTAGGAGCATATGACAGCCTGACATTTTCCTATGCAGATTTTTCCGGGCGTGGACCACTGACCGGAGAAAGTGCAAGTGCAGTCAAACCAGATCTTGTGGCGCCGGGAGTAAATGTGAGCACGATATCTGTCGGAGGAAGCGTGATGCAATTCAGCGGAACGTCTTTTTCCACACCATTTGTGACGGGGAGTGCGGCACTTTTAATGGAGTGGGGAATTGTAAGAGAAAATGATATTTATTTATATGGGGAGAAGGTCAAGGCTTATCTGAGAAGAGGGGCGGAACCATTTCCGGGGATTGAAAAATATCCAAATGAAATGGTGGGATATGGGCGGCTCTGTCTTGCAGAGAGTATTCCAGACTAATTGCTTTTGGGTGACAATATAATAACAAAAGAAAAAATATGCCTTTATGTGAAAAATAAATCGAAAAAACGGTCTTTCACGAGTATAATAACATTACAAGATAAAACAAAAAATCTATTTCATCTTTAAAAGAAGTATAGATGGTAAGTTTTGAACAGAAGGGAAGCGACAGCATTTGTTAGAAAAATTACGGGAACTTGGAATCAGAGATGATTTGATTGATGAGATAAAAAAATTTCGTGAAAGTTATCCGGCAGAAAAATCTTATGAGGCAAGAATTCCAAAGCTGGAGCAGTTTTATTATGGGAAAGATGTGTGGGAGCAGGCAATTACAGCTATTCTATGCGGGCAGAATCTTCTGCTTGTCGGACATAAGGCGACAGGAAAGAATCTGTTTGCTGAGAATCTGGCCGGAGTTTTTATGCGGCCGCGATGGGATGTGTCTTTTCATGTGAATATGGATGCGGCTTCTCTCATCGGAATGGATACATTTCGTGGCGGTGAAGTGACTTTCCGGCCTGGTCCGGTATATACAGCGGCAAAAACAGGTGGTTTTACGGTATTGGATGAAATTAACATGGCAAAAAGTGAAGCTATGGCAGTGTTGCATGCAACATTGGATTTTCGTAGGACCATTGACGTTCCGGGGTATGAAAGAATAGAACTTCATCCTGCAACGCGGTTTATTGCAACCATGAATTACGGATATTCCGGCACAAAAGAACTGAATGAAGCATTGGTGTCACGTTTTGCCGTCATTCAAATGCCGATGATTGCCAAAGAAAGCCTGATAAAACTGATAAGAAAGAACTCTCCGGCAATCCGGGAAGATGCGGCAGAAGAGTTAGCAGCATTATTTTTAGATTTACAGAAAAAATGTGAAAATGCTGAGATTTCTTCTAAGGCACTGGATCTTCGAGGCCTTTTGGGAGCAATCGATCTGATGGAAAAAGGACTTGATATTCATACAGCGCTAGATATGGGAATTGCGAACAAATCGTTTGATCCATATGAGCAGACATTGATCCGGGATACGATTCAGGCAAGGATTTCAAGAAAAATCCAAAGAACGGATGTTTTTCGCAAAAAATAATAAAATATGCAAATATTTACAAGGTGACAGAAATGGAAGAGCAGGAATTAATAGAAGCGAAAAGAGCACGTAATTTTATATGGACTGCAGCAGAAAAGTATGAATTTGAACCAATGTTTCTTGCATTTTCCCCGGATGGAACAGCAGATATGTATTTGAACCTGATTATCGGACTGGCATATAAATGGTACGATCAGGAAAAAATAGACGCATTTTTTAATCAGTTAGGAGGAAAGAACCAGGAGTTATATGAAGGGCTTCTCTGGATTGGGCTGGGAAATGCATTGTATCCAAAAGAAGAGAAGATAAGATCGGCACTTAGGGATATAAGGAAGGAGTATGCAAGGGAAAGCCTGAGGCGTTATCGGAAATATAAAGAGTATTCCAGAATTGATCAGATACGAAACGGACATTGCAGAGAAATTTTGGGACAGTCATCAGGGTTAAAAGAGGAAGATGAGCAGATTTTACATGCGTTTTCTTTTTCAGAAGATATGTCAACGGATCAAATTCTGAAACAGACAAGAGAAAATCTGTGGAAATATTTTGCGTATCGTCCGACTGAAAAGAAGAAAGGAAATTATTTTCTGCAGAAGGTATCCGGAGCATTTCAGTCTTTTGGAAAAGTAAGTGCTACTTATGTACGTGCCAGAAATTATGATGACCAAAATACATTTTTTGATGGAAAATCGGGAATAATGGAGCGAGGCAGACACTATATATTCCAGTTGTCGCTACAGAGAAATCCGGAAGAAACAAAAAGATATGTAGAGGCATGTTTTGGAAAGAGTATCTATTCGCAAGAATACCAGGAAAAAATAGAACAAAAATTGTGTGTGGGAAATCATAAAAATTGTCATCTTTTATTTACAAAAGGGAATTCAAGAGCAGGGGAGGATGGCCTGAAAGAGTCGGAGACAGAAAAAAACAGAAATAAGATATATACCGGTGAAAATGAATTATCCAAGATAAAAGGAAAAAGAGAAAAAAAGGAAATTAGAGAATTTCAGGCAGAGTCTGCCAGACAATATGAGAAGAATAAAAAACATTATGAACAGAATTATGCGATTTATCAGAATGCCATTCGAAGACTTACAGAAAAGCTAAAGATTTGTCTTGAGGAACAAGAAGAGAGATTTCCGGAGAAAGCAGCTCACGGAAAACTAAATCCACGGGAAGTGTGGAAAGCAGTCTATCTGGACGATCCAAGAGTATTTGAGAGAAAAGAAGAGGTAGAAATTCCTGGATTTTCTGTTGATATTCTCATAGATGCCTCTTCTTCGAGAAAGCAGATGCAGGAGCAGATTGCGGCTCAGGCGTATATTTTATCCAAAAGTCTGAAACAATGTAAGATTCCGGTACAGATTTATTCTTATTGCAGTATCCGCGGCTATACGATATTGCACATTTTCCCTAATTGCAAAGAAGAGAGAGAGGATGAACTGTTCCGGTATGTTGCGGCGGGAAATAATCGCGATGGACTTGCACTTCGGGCAGCAGGACACTTGATGGAGAACGGCGAAAAAAGAAAAAGAATTTTACTCGTACTGACAGATGCAAGCCCACAGGATGATCAGGATAGTGGAGAAGGTGCTTTTTATAAAAATAAAGAATATACAGATCTGCTTGCGATTCAAGATACTGCGAAAGAAGTGCAGAATCTGAAACAAAAAGGAATTCAGGTGATCGGAATTTTTATGGGAAGTGCACGCTCTGGAGAAGTAGCAGGAAAGATTTTTGGGCAAAATCTGATAAAGATTCGAAATATCAGTGATTTTTCACAGGCGGTCGGAAGAGTATTGCAGGAAATTGTTTTTTCATGAAAAGTATTTGCACAATATATTGAGATATAGTATGATAGTGCAGAGCGTTAAAGTGACAAAGAGCTCAGAAAGGATATTTCTGAAATGGTTGTATCGTTAATTGAAAGAATTTATGCATTATTGTGGGGAGATTTGATACATGTTCCATTGCCGGGTGGAGATAGTGTGGGAATCTCATTGCTGATTATATTATTGATTCCGACAGGGATTTATTTTACAGTGCGGACAAAAGTATTACCTTTGCGTTTGTTCCCGGATATGACTCGGGCACTGATGTCAAAGAAGGAGAATAAAGACAGTCTGTCCACGTTTCAGACGTTGATCGTATCAACAGCGACGAGAGTCGGCATGGGAAATCTTGTCGGGGTTGTAGCTGCAATTTCCGCAGGAGGTGCAGGAGCAGTCTTTTGGATGTGGGTAACAGCCCTGATTGGCTCTTCAACAGCATTTGTAGAGGCAACGCTGGCACAGATTCACAAAGAAAAAGATCCACTTTACGGAGGATACCGTGGAGGTCCGGCTTACTATATTCATCACTATATGGAAGAAAAGACAGGAAAGAAGAAAAATCATACCTTGATTGCTGTTCTGTTTGCAATTTCCGGTCTGATCTGCTGGTGTGGAATCAGCCAGGTAATCAGTAACTCAGTTGCATCTTCTTTTGAAAATGCATTTCATATTCCACCGCTTTATACAACGATTGTCCTTGTTGCAGTTGCGGCAGTGATTGTCCTTCGTAAAAACGCGACGGTAAAAGTTCTGGACCTGATCGTGCCGATTATGGCTGTATGTTATTTCTTCATTACGATTTTTATTATTCTTATAAATATGAAAAGTATTCCAAGCGTATTTGGTCGGATCTTTGAGGAGGCATTTGGAATCAGACAGGTTGTATCTGGAGGTTTCGGAGCAGTTCTGATGAATGGCGTGAAGAGGGGATTATTTTCTAACGAAGCAGGATCAGGGTCAGCACCATGTGCAGCTGCTGCAGCAGAATGTGATTTTCCGGTAAAAGCAGGACTTACACAGGCGCTGGGAGTATTTATTGACACCATTGTGATCTGTAGCTGTACTGCAATGATCATGCTGTTGGCACCGGAAAATGTAGTTGCCGGAAAGTCTGGAATGGATTTACTACAGTCAGCAATGAAATATCATCTTGGAGAATTTGGTGTAATCTTTATAGCACTTACATTATTTTTATTCAGTTTCTCGACATTTTTAGGAATACTCTTTTACGCAAGAAGTAATGTATCCTATCTCTTTGGTGATAAATGGTTCTGGCAGACTGCTTATAAAGTACTTGCACTTGTAATGCTGTTCATTGGTGGAATTGCAGCTTATACATTTGTTTGGGATCTGGGGGATGTAGGAATTGGTCTTATGACCATATTTAACACTGGAATTCTGTATCTCATGGGTGGTCAGGCATTAAAAGCATTGAAAGAATATGAAAGTAACAAAGATAAAAAATAGAAATATTGAACGAAAAAAAGACAACACATGCGTCGTGTATGTGTTGCCTTTTTTTGTATGCGTTTAGTGGAAATCTTTGAATTAATGTCGGCGAATATATTCTAGAAATTGTCGCTCAAGATTGGATTCCTGTTCGGCAGTATTCTCGTCAAGTTCATATTCTTTTTGTACATTATCAGAATCTTGTGCCGCATCGGAATCTTGTGCCGCATCGGAATCTTGTGCCGCATCGGAATCTTGTGCCGCATCGG